>CAZDCN010000008.1:0-16244 GCA_964503945.1 uncultured Caldilineales bacterium | reverse complement strand
AAATCGGGCTTTTCACCCTCGTGATATGGCTTTGAGCCATGAGTTGTGATAAAATGAGCGTGGTTTAATCAACAACAAGCCCTGCCGCGATTTGGAAATGAAGCGCCCTCGGCCCCTGAGGTTCTTCGCGGCAAAGGCGACGAAGGGGATCCAACGATAACCCATTGTGTGAGCACGCGAGCTTAACATGACCTCATCCTCAAGCACCCTGAAGCCCGTCAATTTCCTGATCAATCTCCGCGACATCATCGCCGCTCCGGGAGAAGCGCTGACCCGGGTGAGCGCGGTCCAGGTCAATAGCTGGTGGTTTCCGGTCCTGCTTTCGATACTCATGCCCATCCTGCATGTGGCCCTGACGCTGGACATGCAGGTTGAGCGGGCGAAGAAGATCGCGGCCTTGCAGCTCAGCAAGATGACCCCCGAGCAGGCGGACGCCGCCCGGGCCGCCATCGAGCGCATGACCCGGCCTCAAACCCTGCTTACCACCCACGCGGTCCAGGTCGTCCTGGGCCTGGCTTTCGCCTGGGCCCTGGCTGTGCTCATCCTCTATTTCGGCATCGCCTTGTTGGGGACGCCCATCAAAGTTAACGGGTTGTGGGCCGCGGTGGCCTGGACGTGGATCCCCTTCGCGCTTCGCCCTCTGGCCCAACTCATCTGGAACCTCTATTCCGGCTCGCTCATCCAATATCCCGGTCTGTCCTACCTCTTCGCCTCGGGCAAAATCGCCGACGATCAACAAAACCCCCTGTTCATTGCTGCAACGCATTTCGATCTGTTCGCATTGTGGCATCTGGTTTTGATTTACGTCTTGCTGCGGGTGGCAGGCAAGCTGGGGAAAGGAAGCAGCATCGCCGTCACCCTGATATACGCCCTCATCCAACTGGGCGCTCGCATTCTTCCCGCCATGATACCCAAACTTCTGGGAATGGGATAGTGCAACTTTTGGGGATCGAAAAACGTATACCAGTACAGGAATCATGCTCTGACTGCCCTATGTCGTCTTGCGACCCCGCCATGCCCAGCACCCCTTGATCATCACTACGATTTAGTCTCACATAAGGAACACGCCTCATGCGTAAATGGATCATTGCTCTCGTTGTTCTCGTCGTCGTCCTCGGCGGCTCCTTCTTTGCTTACCAGGCTACCGCCAAGGAAAAGGAGCCTCCACCCCCAGACTATGAGGTCTACACCGTCACCAAAGGGGATATCTACGCCACCGTCTCCTCCACCGGCATCATCGAACCCGCGCAGGAGGTGAAGCTCACCTTCAAGGGCGCGGGCAAAGTCCAAGAGATCCTGGTGGATATCGGCGATCCGGTGAAAAAAGGTCAGGTGCTGGCCCGGCTGGAGGATGACGAGCTGCAATTGCAGCTCAAACAGGCGCAAACCAACCTGAAAATGGCGAAGGCCAACCTGGCCAAGGCCAAAACGCCCCCGGATGAAACCGACATCGCCGCGGCCCAGGCCCAACTGGAATCGGCCCGGGCCCAGGCGGAAGCCGCCCGCGCTGCCTACAAAGCCCTGCTGGCCGGCCCCACCCCCGCCCAACGTCAGGTGGCGGAAGCCCAGCTGAAACGGGCTGAGGCCGCATTGAAACACGCCCAACAGGCCTACGATCAAATCGCCAACCAGCCCAACGCGTCCATGCTGCCTCAGGCCATCCAGCTCCAGCAGGCCACCATCGATTACGAAACCGCGAAAGCCAATCTGGAAGTGACCCTGGCCCCGCCCACGGCCAGCCAGAAATCGCAAGCGTTGGCTCAGATCGCGGCCGCGGACGCGGCCGTGGCCCAGGCGGAAGCGGCCCTGCAACGGCTGCTCAACGGCCCCTCCGCCGCGGACCTGGCCGTGCTGGAAACCCAGGTGGAACAAGCGGAGATCGGCGTGGAATCCGCGGAGCTTGCCCTGAAAAACGTGCAGCTCATCTCCCCCATTGACGGCGTCGTCGGCGTCATCAACATCCGTCCCAATGAATTTCCCAACCCCGCGCTGCCGGCGATGATCGTCGCGGATCCCGTGGGCTTCCACATCAAGCTCAATGTGGATGAGCTGGACATCGGCCAGATCGAGGCGGGCCAGACCGCGCTCATCACCGTAGACGCGCTGAACGACGCCCAGCTCACCGGCGTCGTCTCCCGCATCGCGCCGGTGGCCAATTCAACCCCTGTGGGCGGCGGAGCCATCACCACCTACGAAGTCATCATCAATCTCGACCCCACCGATCAGCCCCTGCGCAGCGGTATGACCGCCACCGTCGCCATCATCACCGATCGGGCGGAGGACGTCATCGTCATTCCCAACCGGGTCATGCGCCTGGATGAGACCACCCGCCAACCTTATGTCGAGAAAATCATCGATGGCGCGCCCACCCGGGTGGATATCACGCTGGGCCTGCGCAACGAACAATACAGCGAGGTGGTTTCGGGCCTGGAGGAGGGCGACCAGCTTGCCATCCGGCGGGTGGATACCGGCGAAATCCTGCGCAGTCAGTTCTTCGGCGGAGGTGGATGATCCATGCCGGAGACTCAACCGCTCATCCATCTGGAAAACATCACGAAAGTCTATCAAATGGGCGAGATCGAGGTGCATGCCCTGCGCGGCGTCTCCCTGGAGGTCTTTCCCGGCGAGTTCGTCTCCATCATGGGCCCCTCGGGCTCGGGCAAATCCACCCTGATGAACATCATGGGCGCGCTGGATGTGCCCACCAGCGGGGTCTATCGGCTGGACGGGGTGGACGTCAGCAGCATGGATGACAACCAACTGGCCGAAATCCGCAACAGGAAGATCGGCTTCGTTTTCCAGAACTTCAACCTCCTGCCCCGCACCTCCGCCCTGGCCAATGTGGAACTGCCCCTCATCTACGCCGGGGCCAAAAATCGCCGCGAGCGGGCGCTGGAGGCGTTGAAGATGGTGGGGCTGGAGGATCGCGTCCATCATCGCCCCAACGAGCTCTCGGGCGGTCAGCAACAACGCGTCGCCATCGCCCGCGCCCTGGTCAATAACCCCAGCATCATCCTGGCCGACGAGCCCACCGGCAATCTCGACTCGAAATCGGGCGCGGAGATCATGCGCATCTTTCAGGAATTGAACGAGGACCGGGGCATCACCGTGATCTTCGTCACCCACGAGCCCGACATCGCCCAGCACACCCGGCGCATCATCCGCCTGCGCGACGGCCTCATCATCAGCGACGCGCCCGTCAAGAACCCCAAACGCGCGGGGGAAACCGCCTATGACAAACGCGCGCGAGACCTGATGAACCACAGTGCAAAGCCCATCGAAGAATTGGATGTCACCATCGCGGCGGAGCCCGTCGAGATGAAGGACGTCAGCGAGGAGGAGGCCCCATGAATCTGGTCGAATCCTTCCGCATCGCGCTGCGGGCTCTCACAGCCAACAAGATGCGCTCCATCCTCACCATGCTGGGCATCATCATCGGCGTGGCCGCGGTCATCGCCTTGATGAGCGTGGGCCAGGGCGTGCAGGCTTTGGTGCAGGAGCAGCTCCAATCCGCGGGCTCCAATCTGTTGATCATCATCCCCGGCAACCTCAAAGACGCCCAGCCCGGCGATCCCCGTTTTCGCCGCCCTAGCAACCCCCTGACCAACGGCGATTGGATGGCCATCCGCGATCCCCTCAACGTGCCCCACATCGTGGCCGCCGTGCCCGAAGCCGATGGCCGGACCCATGTCAGCTATGGCAAGACCTCTCTCAATCTTACCATCACCGGAACCAACGAAGACTACCCCTTCGTGCGCAACTTTTACCCTGCCGAAGGCCGCTTCCTCAGTTCGGAAGATGTGCTGGGGGAGGCTCGGGTGGCGGTGTTGGGCAAGGATGTGGCCGAAAAGCTCTTCCCGCCCGACATCTATCCCATCGGCCAGTCCATCCGCATCAATAACATCCCCTTCCGGGTAATTGGCGTCATGGAGGGGAAAGGCGGCGGCAGCTTCGGCAGCTTCGACACCCTGGTCTTCGTGCCCTTCACCACCGCGCAGCAGCGCCTCTTCCCCTACCTGCGCAGTCCCCGCGGCGAACCCACCCTCTCGTTGATTTTGGTCAAGGTGGATGACGAGAACAACCTGTCCAAAGTCAAATCCGATATCGAAGACCTGCTGCGGGAGCGCCATGACATTACCTATCTGGACGAAGATGACTTCACCGTCATCAATCAGGCCGACATCCTGGACATCTTCGGCAGCATCACCGGCGTGCTCACCACCTTCCTGGGGGGCATCGCGGCCATCAGCCTGCTGGTGGGCGGCATCGGCATCATGAACATTATGCTGGTGTCGGTCACTGAACGCACCCGGGAGATCGGTCTGCGCAAGGCCGTGGGCGCGAAGCGCCGGGACATCCTCCTGCAATTCCTGGTGGAAGCCATGGTGCTGAGCCTCATCGGCGGCGTCATCGGCATGATCCTCGGCTTTGTCGGCGCGCAGGCGCTGGCGTCGCTGTCCGAAGACCTGCGGGCCGTGATCACCCCGGGCGCGGTGCTCATGGCCCTGAGCTTCAGTCTCATCGTGGGGCTGTTCTTCGGCATCTATCCCGCGCTGCGCGCGGCCCAGCTTCACCCCATCGATGCACTCCGATACGAGTAAGCCATGAAAACATTCTCCCGACGAGGGCTGCTCCTCCTTTTGCTTTTGGCAGTCGCGCTGACTGCGGTTGGGTGTGGGGCACAACCCAAGACCCCTGCCATCCCCACGCGCATCCCGCCGCCGCCCACCGCGCTTCCCATTCCCAAGCGACCTCAGGTGACGCTGCCCACGCCCGTTGCGCCTGCCACGGAACAACCCGCGGACGCGGGGCCATCGGGCAACGCGTCGACCATCACCGAGGCGCCGCTGGAGGAGGCGCCGCCCGCCGCGCCCGCGCCCGACAGCGTGGGCTGGGCCTATGTGAAGGTGTTGCAGACGCGGTTGCGCGCGGAGCCCGCGGGCAAAGCCATCGCGACCCTCAGCGCGGGGGAACGGCTGGACGTCCTGGGCGCTTCGCCCGACCGCGTCTGGCTGAAGGTGCGCTACACGCCTGCGCCCGAGAAGGCGCCGCAAACGGGCTGGGTGCTGGCCTCCCAGTTGCAATACTATGTGGACATGGCCGACATCCCCGTGGTGGGAGAGATGGCGGACGGGGCGGGCGAACACCCCGCGCCCGGCGAGGAAATCCGCGGCGAGGCCACGGTCACGGCCCGCAGGCTGAACTTTCGGGCGGGGCCGGGTGTCGATCAGCCCATCATTGGCGCGCTCACCTCGGGCGAGACCGTCAAGCTGCTGGGGCGCAGCGATAATGGTCAGTGGTTGAAGATCGTCACCGGGCATGGGGAGATCGGTTGGGCCGCCGCGCCCTGGTTGAAGAGCGATGTCGCTGTGGAGGATTTGCCGGTGGTGGAAAAAGCGACCACCGGCGTGCCCAAACCGACCGTCCCCAAGGGCCGCATTGCTTTTCAGGACCGCCCCGGCGGCAACATCTACGTAATGAACGCGGACGGCACAGGGTTGAAGAAACTGACTACCGGCCTGGACCCCGCGCTCAGCCCCGACGGCCAACGCATCGCCTTCACCCGCTGGGGAGGCAACGGCGACACCGTGCGCGTCATCAATGCGGATGGCAGCGGCGAACGCGCGGTCATCACGGTGGACAAGCCTCGGTCACCCACCTGGACGCCCGACGGCAACCGTCTCATCTACGAATACGTGGTCAAAGACACCTACTGCCGCGACACGCCCCTGGGCTGCGCCACCGATGAGCAGATCCGCAAAGAATTCAACGGCAACGACTGCTGGACTTATCCCGACCCCATCGGCACCAAGTGCATTTGGGATTTCCCGGTGGTGCACTTCTTTATCACCTCCCTGGAAACCGCTTCCCTCAACGGCGGCGACGTGCGCAACCTGCCCACGAACAAGGTGGTCTACGCTCCCCGCCATCATCCTGTTTATCCTGAAGTCCTGCATTTAACCCGCGACGGGATTGCGGTGGCGTATGTTCAGGACAACAGGCCGCCCAAACTGCTGGTGGCGTACGGCAACCTGGGCGCGCCGGTGTACAGCCCCGATGGACGGTACATTTATGTCAGCCGCAAGGATGGCGACAACTGGAACATCTGGCGCTACAACAACGACGGCACGGGCCCGGTCGCCCTGACTCAGCCCCCGCTGCTGCGCGACCGCGCCATCAACAACGTCGCGCCCGCGCCCTCGCCCGACGGCAAATTCATTCTCTTCCTCACCGACCGCACGGGCCAATGGGAGCTGTGGATCATGAACAGCGACGGGAGCAACCAACGCCCCTTTGCCCGCCAGGCCCTCGCGGGCATCGATTTCGACTTCGATTTCGGCCGCGCTCGCATGATGGACTGGAGATAACGCGGTGACCGACACATCCACCCCTGCCGCGTACGGCGGCGCTGGCTGGCGACCCCGCTCGACCAGCACGCGAGAGGAGCTGGGAACCCTTTGGGCCGCGTGCGGTCAGGATAGCGAATGGAAGCCGCTGCGAGCTGTCCTGCTCCACCGGCCCGGGCCCGAAGTCCTGGCCGATGACCCCAACGCGGTGCAGATGCTGGCTCCCATCGACCTGGCCCGGCTCCAGGCCCAGCACGACGCCTTGGCCCAGGCCTATCGCGACGCGGGCGTCGCGGTATTTTATGTCGAGCCCAACGAACCTCCTCCCCCCAACCTCATGTTCGTGGCCGACCTCATGTTCATGACGCCGGGAGGCGCGATCCTGGCCCGGCCAGCGTCCCAGGTGCGCGCGGGCGAGGAGCGTTTCATCGCCCGCCGATTGGCCGCGCTGGGGGTCCCCATCTTGCGCAGCGTCCACGCCCGGGCCACTTTCGAGGGCGCGGACGCCATGTGGCTGACTCCCGATGCCGTTCTGGCGGCCGACGGCCTGCGCACGAACCCCGAAGGCCGGGCGCAGGTGGCCGCGACCTTGGAGGAGCTGGGCGTGGAGACCCTCTCTGTGGGGCTGCCCTTTGGGGCCATGCACCTGATGGGGACCCTGCGCATCGCGGACAATGACCTGGCCATCGCCTGGCCCGGACGCGTGCCCTACGCCGCGGTGCGGGCGCTGCACGCCCGAGGCTACGCGGTGCACTTCATTCCCAACGAGGAAGAAGCGCGGCAGGGTTTCGCGCTCAACTTCGTCACCTTGGGCCCGCGCCAAATCCTCATGCCCGCGGGCAATCCCATCACCCAACGTTTCTATGAAAGCCTGGGCGTCGAGTGCATCACCGTGCAGGTGGATGAGCTCGCCAAAGCGGCCGGGGCCGTCGGCTGCCTCACGGGCGTGTTGCACCGGGAGACCTGACAGGTCCCCATCCATCACGCGCTAAACCTGCGCCACGTGTGCGCATGCCGCCAGCGAGGTATTGGAGGCTGGGGGATGGGGACCTGTCAGGTCAGCGATGACGGAGCCATCGCATAACCGAAGCCACAAACACATAAAGCAGCACGATGCCAATCATCGCAAACTTCAGCATCCCGGCCCCCCGAGCCCAGGACGGATAACTTTCGGGCGCGGTTCCCAACAACGCGCGCCAGAGCAAGCCATTTTCCGCGGCGTCCGCCAGCCCGGCCACGCCCATCGCCCAGGCCATCCCCACGCCCAAACGCCCCATCCATCCCCCAGCGCCCTCCCCAGCCCAAAGCGCAGCCAGCGCCAGCGCGGAAGCGTAAGCCAGCATGAAGAGATAGTCGAACCCCAGGCTGAAAGCCGCGTGCAGACGGGCGTTGGCATCCCAGCTCTGGAGGATGAGCGCCATTTGGGCGGGTGAGCCAGCCAGTTCAAAAGAGACGATGCCCTGAGGCGCGGCGTCGGTCTTCAAAGGCCTATCGACAACCTGCAACACGACCGCGGCGATCACGGCCAGGCCCAGGGCCGGCCAGAAGAGGCGATGACGTTGGCGGGGCGAAAGCCCCAGAAAGGGATGCTCCATGACGCTCTCCGAAGGAATCGATTGTTGTGGGCCTGACGTCATTGTAAACCCAAACCCCCTTCCACCCAAATGTCTCCTCACCCCCTCCCCATCTCCTCGAAACAGGCTTTGTCATGGCTTCTCCAGGCCGAAGTCATCATCCAGTTGCATGCCTGGGAGGGTGAGGATGCGTTGATCGAGATCGCGGACGCGCTGGTTTGTTCGCCCGCGCTGGCCACTTCGGTGGTCTTCGACCACCCCCAGGCCCTGGACGCGGTGCAAACCCTCATCCAACGCACCGATGGGCATATGCTGGTGGGGATGAGCAAGGTGGAGACCGCGGAAGAGGTCATGGCCGCGGCCAATGCCGGCGCGGGGTTTGTCCTGGCTTCCCAACGGCGACCAGGCGCGAGGAAACAAGCGCAGACCCTGGACCTGCTCTACATGCCGGGGGTTTTCTCTCAAACCGAGGTTGCGCTGGCCCGGGCCGCGGGCCTGACCGCACAATTCCTCTTCCCTGCCGACATTCTGGGCCCGGACCACCTGCGGGATTTGCACGCGACTTACCCCGACATCCACTTCTTCCCGGGCGTGAATCTGGAAACAGCCGTGCTGCCAGCCTACCGCCGCGCGGGGGCGGCCGCGGCCGTGGTGGAGCTGCCCGTATTGGGTGACCCCGAATGGCGGCAGGCGGACATCATCACCTTTGTGCGGGGTCTGCTAAGGGCGTGGCGGTCGGGCGAAGCGGTTTCACATCTCGCCAAAGCCCCCCAATCCGGGAATGTCGCCCAGGTCGGAGATATCGGGCGCCTGGACGTCGATGAGATTGCCCTGAACATCGATGATGATCTTGAATCCCAGTGAGCGCAAGAGCTCCCGGGCCTGAGGCGGGATCATCTGATTCACGTTCTCATCCATGTGCGCGATCTGATATTCCAGCGCGGTTTTGGTGAAGATGTCATCCTTCCCCATCATCTGCAGCATGGCGCGGATGGCGGTCTCCTTGTCGGCCATGACCTGCTCTTTGAAGAATCGCAAGACTTGTTTGTCCACGTCTGCGGCGTCGATATGGCGCAGAAAGCCGTCGTCATCCACGATGTAGCAGGCGTCAGGTCCGACCCAGCCGGTTTCAACCGGGCGACCCTTTTCGTCATAAATCAGGTTTTCGAACATAGCGATTCGAGTCATTTTTCATTTCCTCGCTTTGGTTGAAGCAGGGTGGGCATTCAGCGCTTAACAAACGGTCACATCCACAACCGCCACGCTATTCAACAAACCAATAATTGCAATTTCTCTTACACTTCGTTACAATAAACGAGCGGCATTTTGTAAATAACAGGCCGTCGCTTTCTCTGTGCATGTCCACAGCATTTTTCCAGGGAGCAGTTCAGCAATGCCTTTACCGAATACTTTGGAGAATCATGTCGCCATCTCTGATGACGAATTACTGGAGATGCTTGCCAAGCTGGTGGAAGAGGACGACGACATGGCGGCAGCAATTTCTGTGGTCACCGCCTTGCCTCTGGATTGTATCGCGCCTGCTGACGAAATCAGCGCATACTTTTATATTATCATCGACGGGTTAGTGCAAATGCTGATCACCAGCAAGGAAGACCGGCGATTGGCGACAGCAGTCATCGGGCCGGGAGCCGTCTTTGGAGAGGAAGCCATCCTGGATCTCGCCCATCCAGGATTAAATTACTGCGCCCAGGCCGTGAAACCGAGTCGGCTGTGGAAATTGCCTGCAGAACAGGCCAAACATTTGCTTATAAAACATCCTGTGCTTCGTCTGGCGTTGTTGCGCACGTTTGGATTACGCATGGTGCAGGTGGAAAATCGGTTGGAAGAGGTGGCCTACCGCTGGCTGCCCGAACGGCTCGCAGCAGAGCTGATCCGTCAGAGCCGCTATGCGGAATCCGATCAGATCCGGCTCAGCCATCAGGCGCTGGCCGACATTCTTGGAACATACCGGGAAACCATCAGCGCCATTCTACGTGATTTTCGCGAGGCAGGTTGGGTCAAGCTTGGATATCGACGGATCACGATTTTGGATCGCGAGGCCCTGGAGAAGATGTCCGGCGTGATTCGGGAATAATTGCTGCCGGGGGCGTAAGTTCGCCTCGCAGATTTCGGGCCAGTTGATCTCGCTTTTCCTCCAGCGACAAATCATCGCGGGCCAAAAGAAACATGAGTTTTACCAGGGCCGCGTAGGGCGTCATATCCCTCCCAGAGACCACGCCGGCATCGCGCAGGCGACGCCCCGCGGCATACGCGCCTAGATGAACGCTTCCCTGAAGTTGCTGAGTGATGGCCACAGCCAGCAGCCCCCG
The DNA here is from genome assembly GCA_964503945.1 of uncultured Caldilineales bacterium. Classification (GTDB taxonomy): domain Bacteria; phylum Chloroflexota; class Anaerolineae; order J102; family J102; genus M2005. The sequence goes on along the minus strand of CAZDCN010000008.1, from coordinate 5,993 downwards.
TTCGAGAATGGCGCGCTCGATGCTTTCGATGAGGCCCGGCGCGGCCGGGATGTTGCCCGCCCCAAAAGTCTCAAGCACCAGGCCCTGAATAGGCGCATCGATCAGCGAAGCCAGAAGACGGGGCGAGAGACCTGGGAACAGCTTGATGAGCGCCACCTGGGGCGCCAACGCCTGATACACTTTCAGACGGTCGGGGCGAGGAGGGGGCGGGGGGATGGAAGGATAATGGATGGAGACCCCCACCCGGGCCAGCGGGGGAAAATTGGGCGAATCAAATGCATCGAATGCAAAGATGGACGTTTTCACGGCCCGATTGCCGCGTAGCAAACGATCATTGAAATAGATGCCAACCTCCGCCACCTGAGGATGGCCGATGGCGGCCAGCTCCATGGCTGTAATGAGATTATTGCGGGCGTCGTTGCGAACCGCGCCAATAGGCAGTTGAGCGCCCGTCAGTATCACCGGCTTACGCAATCCCTCCAGCAGGAAGGAAAGTGCAGACGCCGTATAGACCATGGTGTCTGTGCCGTGCAAAATCACAAAGCCATCGTACTGATGATAGGCGCTTTCGATATGGCGCGCGAGTTGCAGCCAATCCTTGGGACCCAGGTCCACCGAATCCCGAGGGGGCTCCAACGTGCAATAATCCCAGGCCGTGATCTGTCCCAATTCAGGCGCATATTTCAACAGATCATCAATCCCTGCGGGTTCAAGCGCGCCATCATCCCGTTGCACCATGCCGATGGTGCCGCCTGTATAGATGAGATGGATCATAACGACCGCCTTTCAGTCATTCCTCGCTGGAAGATGGGATCAGACCTCGCTGTAACGCAAAGTGAACGACCTCCGCCTTATTCTTGAATGAGGCTTTTTTCATCATGTTATACCGATGCTTTTCCACCGTGCGCACCGACAAACTCAATATGCTGGCGATCTCCTTGTTGGTGAAACCCTGAGCCACGTAGAGCAGCACTTCCCGCTCGCGCCGGGTCAAATGTTCGTAAAAATCAGCTCCCCCTTTGCTACGCCGCAACTGCTCCCGATAGCTCTCCAGTTCTTCCCAGGTGAAAGGAGGACAAAGATACTTCTCGCCGCGAGCCGCCGCGCGAATCGCTTCGATGAGATGCGCCGAATCCGCGTCTTTGATAACGTAACCCAACGCGCCTTCATCCAACGCCTGAACCACATAGCTTATGTCTTTATGCATGGTGAAAACCACGATTTTCGTATGCACAGTCCGCATGGAGTGAAGCGTGCGAATGATTTCGTTGCCCGGAATCCCGGGCAACCCCAGGTCCAGCACCAAAACGCGGGGGCGCAAGCGAATGACTGCGGGCGCCACTTCGGCGCTATGGGTGGTGCATCCCACCAAATGCAAATCGGGCTCCAGATCGATAAGACTGCTGATCCCTTTCAACACGATCTGATGATCATCGGCCAGATAAACGGTAATGTGTTGCCTGCGAATCATTGTGAAAAATCGGAGGGTGAGGAAAGGGGGATGGTCGCCAGGATGGTGGTCCCTTTCTGCGGCTGACTGTGGATCGTCAACTCGCCCGATAACAATTCCACGCGCTCCATCATGCCTTTGAGGCCCGTGGACTGGTAATTTCGCAAGACCTCATCGGGCGCAAAACCCCTCCCATTGTCAACAATCTTGAGAAACAGCCGATCAGAGGAAACCCGAATTTCCACAGCCGCCTCATCCACATCAGCATGACGGGCGATATTGGTCAGCGCCTCCTGAACCACCCGATAGATGGTGATGGCATGAGACTGAGGAAGTCTCACTTCATCCAGGCCTTTCTGCTGAAATCGCACATGGATCCCCGTCCGAGCCGCATAGCGCTTGAAATGCCAGAGCAAAGTGGGCAACAACCCCAAATTGTCGAGCATGGCGGGACGGAAGGATAGCGATAATTCTCTCACCTGTTCGGTCAGATCAGCAAGCTGGTGCATGGCATCCTGGATGGCGTCCCTGGCCGCGGTGGGCTGAACCTGACGTAGCGCCCGTTCCAGCGCGAACTTCATGCCCACAAGCTGCTGACCCACCTCATCATGGAGTTCGTTGGCGATCCGGCGCCGTTCCTCTTCCAACGACGTTACCAGGCGATGGGTGAGCTGTTTCAATGCCTGTTCCATCTCCTTTCGCCAGGTGATGTCCAGGGCCACGCCCAACCCCACGATCCGGTCCTCCAGCATCGTTTTCGTGGTCCGCACCGCCACCCAATGCGCGGCCCCCGATTTATCCAGCACTCTGAGTTCGTAATAGGCGGACTCTCCCAACTTCAACGATCGAAAAACTTTCAGGGCATGGAGCAAATCCTCGCGATCGATAATCTTGAAATAGTCCATCGTCTTTATTTCATCAAGGGAGTACCCCCACCAATCATCGAGGGACTGATTGAGGTAGAGCACCTCACCATGCTCATCCACCAGATACACGACCGCCGGCAGCAAGTCGGCCAACAATCGGAATCGCGCCTCTCTTTTCTCCAATTCCTCTCGCATCCGCTCCTGCTCGGTAATATCGCGAACGACGAGCAGTATCGCCTTTTCCCCACGTTCCATAAAGGGAAAAGCCCTCACCTCGACGAGAAATGTCTCGCCATTGGGGCGTACAAGGTGATTTTTGGAGATGGGCAACGCCTCCCATCGGGTTAAAAGCTGCTGAATGCGTTGTTCCACAAAAGTGCGCTCTTCTGGCAATAAAAACTCGCCAACGGTGCGACCGATCAACTGTTCAGGCTCATCCACTTTCATCATCTTCACCGCCGCCTCATTGACAAAAATGATTTTTTGATCCTTGTGGATCACAACGCCGTCGGGCAGCAGGCTGACCAATTGTCGAAATCGGGCTTCGCTCTCCTCTAACGCCCGATGTTGCCGCTTCTGCTCGGTAATGTCCCGCCACAACACCAAAATAGGCGTTCCCTCCTCAGTGGGCGCCATGCGGATGCCCGCCGCCTCCACATCGAAAGGCTCGCCATCCACGGTGAGGAACTTTTCCTCCACAAAAGGCACCGTGGAAAAATCCGTCTGTGCAGGCTCATCAAGAAGCTGTTGAATGCGCATCATCGCGCGTTCCCGAAAATCAGGATGAACGAAATCAATGGCTTTCTTGCCAAGCAGCTCCTCCTCGCTTCGCGCCCGCAACACCCGCACCCCGGTCGGGTTGATCATGGTGATAATGCCATTGATATGGATTGCAATCCCGATGGGAATCAAATCAAACAACTGTTGCAGGAACGCCGCCTGCTTGAAATGATCGCTTTCGATGTTGTTGAATTGCTCTACCAGCCCTTGCAACGCCGCGATTTCCTGCGACAGTGGATCATTCCCGGCATTTCGTGAAGTTTCCAACTTGGCCAACCGATCTTGGAGCTGTTCCAGGGTCAGAGACATGGGACTCGCGTCCTCAAGCATTAGAAATGAACTTGTTGAAAGAGGATGGGCCTATCAACGGCTGTCAATTCAGCCTTCACCAGTTGAAAAACCGCATTCTGAAAAGGCGTTAAAGCGCCCGTGGTAACAAATCGCCAAACCCCTGAGGCAGACTGGGTTCGCTGCAAATGTCTTTTCTCCAGCACGCGTCGCGTCTGGCGGGCCACCGCGGGCGCCGGGTCCACCAATTGTACATCATCCCCCAGCACGCGTCGAAGCGCGGGCGCGAGAAAGGGGTAATGGGTGCATCCCAGCACCAGATGATCGATGTCTGCGGCCATCACCGGCGCCAGAACTTCCTGTAACCGGGCTTCCACCTCAGGCCCGTCCAGCTTCTGCTGCTCCACCATCTGCACCAGGCCCGTTCCCATCACTGTGTGCACGTGAACGCCGTTGGCGAAGCGCTCCACCAGGCTGGAAAAGCGATCGGCCTGCAAGGTGCCCGGCGTCGCCAACACGCCCACATGCCCGGTGCGCGTCCGTTGGCTGGCCGGCTTCACCGCCGGCTCCATGCCCACGATGGGCGTTTCGGGCCAACGCGCTCGCACGCGGTCTAACGCCGCGGCCGACGCCGTGTTGCATGCGATGACCACCAGTTTCACCCCCTGCGACACCAGCCACGCCACCGCGGCATGGGTGTAGCGCGCCACCTCCTCCTTGGACCGTTCGCCATAGGGCGCCCGGGCCTGATCCGCCAGATAGATCACCGACTCGGTAGGCAGCGAACGCACGATCTCCCGCCACACCGAAAGCCCCCCCACGCCGGAATCGAACACGCCTATCGGGCGGTCCCGCGCCGCATCACCGGTTAACATGCGCAATCCCCACGGATTGAACGAAAACGCGTCGCCTCTTCCACCAACAGTCGGAACAACCGCAACATCCGCTCATCCTCCCCCAGCATTTCAGGATGCCACTGCACGGTCACCGCGAAGGGATGCCCCTCCAATTCTGTGGCTTCGATCACGCCCTCGGGCGAGACCCCGATGACCCGCAACCCCCGTCCGGGCGTAGCCACCGCCTGATGATGCAGCGAATTGACCCACAACACCGCGCCCAACTCCTGAGCGATGCGGCTGTTTGGGTCCAATTGCACCTGGTGGGGGCGTCGTTGGCGGAAGTCCTCCCCTTTGCCGCGCATATCATGCTCCTCCGTGATCGCGGTTTCCTCGCGAATATCCTGATAAAGGGATCCACCCATGGCGACATTCAACAGTTGGTGCCCGCGACAGATGCCCAGCACCGGCATTTTCGCCGCCACCGCCCAATGAGCCAGCATCATCTCCACCCGATCCCTTTCCGGATCGATTTTCTCAATGAGCTCGTTGGGTTCGGCGTGATACAGCCGGGGATCGATATCCTCCCCGCCCGCCAACAGCAACCCGCTCATGCGTAAAAATATCTCCCGGTAGAGCGCCTCATCGAGATGCAAGGGCACAGGGCAGGGAATGCCGCCCGCGCGATAAATCGCGTCAAAATAGAGCTGATGCACCACATACAATTTGGCCCCCCGGGCATTTTCACCCTGCGCCATGGGGATGCCGATGATGGGAGGTTTGGTTTGGGAAGTGGTCATGCTTTGAAAAACTCCGAAGTCGGTAGTGCAACGATTATACAGAGAAAGCTCCTGCGTAGGCAAAAAACTATGGCCCCCCTCCCGCCTTCATTGTCAAACGCTTCATACATCATTATAATTTGAACAGCGCCCAACCTACGCTCTCACCAACCGCAATGGCCATGACCGTTCAACGTCGCGGAGATTTCCCCCTCCATGAACTGGCTCCATTTCTGGAAACAAACGGCTGGGATGTGTCGGTGGATGAGACGTTGCTCGCGAACCGCATGGACGCCCGTGGCATGTTCCGGCTCAAGGTGGACAAAGGGGGGCGGGTTTATCTCCGTCGCACATCCATGGACACACCCCCTCGCGGCCAAACCCTGGAAATCGATGGTCGACTTTACGCGGTGCATGTGGAATCGATGAAAACCGCCGAGGCGGCGACCACCCTCCATCATGCAGAGGAATTTCCCCACGCATTGAGAACCATGATGGAGCTCGTGCTAGCGTCATCGCTAGACTTCGGAACGCGGGCCTGAGATCACACGGGCGGCTTGCCCACCGATACCGATGAAAATGGGATGCGTGAAGCGTAATGCGTAATGCGTAAGGTCGTTACGTTTTACGGTTTACGCATGACGTCCCTTGCCGCCTCGTCAGCGTTGGATTTGAGAACGTCTCCGCAAACAAAGCCAGCGTCTATTTACGGAACAGATGCCATGAGCGTTTGCACGCCAATAATGACGAAAATGAGCGACGGGTGGTAGCGTCAAGCCGAGTGGATGCGGCTGCGCCCCCTGTTGCCGACTGAAGTCGGGCTCTCCAGGCCTGCGGCCAAGGGACGGCCTGCGCCGTCCCCACCCCGGCAGCGGAGCGGTCGCCGCAGGGCGACCGTCGGCGCAAAGCGCCTATAGCGTCCGAGTTCACTCGGCTAATGCCTATTTACGAAGCAGGTATCATGAGCGCTTGCACGCCGATAATGACGAAAATG
>CAZDCN010000007.1:0-16538 GCA_964503945.1 uncultured Caldilineales bacterium | reverse complement strand
AACCCCGACGCAGACGGCAACATGACCGTGGACTTCGGCTTCGTCCAGCCCGTATCCTTGGGCAGCCTGGTCTGGATGGACGCCAACAGCAACGGCGCGCAGGATGCGGGCGAACCCGGCATCGAAAACGCTACCGTCAGCCTGCTGTATGCCGACGGCACGCCCGCTAACGACATGGACGGCAACCCCGTGGCCGACGTCACCACCGGCCCGGACGGCGTCTACCACTTCACCAACCTGGCTCCGGGCGGCTACATCGTCCAGGTGAACCCGCCCGCGGGTTATGCGCCCACCCCGCCCCAGGTGGCTGACCCCAACACCGATGACAACACGGACTCCAACATCGCGGACGAACCCACGCCCGGCGTGTACGCCAGCGGCGTCGTCACCCTCACCGTGGGCGGCGAGCCAGTGGGCGAGGTCTTCGCGGATGGCAGCCCCGACCAGGACGGCAATCCCGACCCGGATGGCAACATGACCGTGGACTTCGGCTTCGTCGAGGTCGTCTCCGTGGGCAGCCTGGTCTGGCAGGATGACAACAACAACGGCATCCAGGACGCGGGCGAACCGCCCATCCAGGGCGCCACCGTCACCCTGTTGGACAGCGCGGGTACGCCCGTCACCCAGGACGCCTCGGGCAATCCCATCAACCCCGTCACCACCGGCTCCGACGGCCTTTACAACTTCGCCAATCTGCCCGCCGGCGATTACATCATCCAGGTGAGCCCGCCGGCAGGCTTCACCCCCAGCGCCGTGCAGCAACCCGACCCCAACACCGACGACAACGCGGACTCCAACATCGCCTCCGAGCCCAACCCCGGCGAATTCCACAGCGGCGTCGTCACCCTCACGGTCGGCGGCGAGCCCACGGGCGAGGTCTTCGCGGACGGCAGTCCCGACCAGGACGGCAACCGGGATGATTCGGGCAACATGACCGTGGACTTCGGCTTCGTGCCCACGGCCAATCTGGGCAGCCTGGGCGATCTGGTCTGGTGGGACATCAACCAGAATGGCCTCCAGGATGCGGGTGAACCGGGCATCGAAGGGGTGACCCTCACCCTGACCGACGGCACGACCCTGACCACCACCACCGACGCCAACGGCGTTTACACCTTCACCAGTCTCGTTGGCGACACCTACACCATCACCGTGGACGCCGGCAACTTCGGGCCCGGCGGCGTGCTGGAGAATTGGAATCCCAGCCCGGCCAAAGTCGGCGGCGACGACACCATCGACTCCGACGGCGATGAAACCACCCACGACTATTCGGTCACCCTGGCTCCGGGCGAGGATAATCCCAACATCGACTTCGGCTTCTACCCCACCTCGGGCTACACCCTGACGAAGACGCTGAACACCCAGGGAGATATCCGAGTGGGCGATCCCATCAGCTTCACCATCGCCATCACCAACACCGGCAGCACCTGGCTGGCCGTGCTGCCCCTCACCGACACCTACGACACGGCCTACCTCAGCTACGGGGCCAACGGCAACTTCGCCACGCCGCCCTCCGATGACAACAACGATGATGGCCAGATCGATTGGAGCGATCTCACCGCCCAGGTGGGCGATATCGCCCCCGGCGACGTGGTGACCGTGACCGTCTGGTTCACCACCCTGGCCGACACCAGCGCCGAGCCGGGCGGCATCACCCTGAACACGGCCGCCACCCATGATGTCATGGCCGACCCCGATGGTCCCAACGGCCCGCTCCCGCCTGATGAACCTCTGGATGACACGCTGGGCCCGCCTCCGTCCGACGACGAGCCCATCACCATCCTCCAGCCCACGGGGCTGTTCGTGGCCAGCTTCGACGCCCAGGTGGATGATCGTGACGTCATCCTGAGCTGGGAGACGGTCAGCGAAGTGAACATCGCCGGTTTCCAGGTGTTGCGGCGACGCGCCACAAGCGAGATGCTGGAGCCTGTAGGCGATCTGGTCACAGCCCGCTGGTCGGGCATGGACCAGGGCGACGTCTACACCCTGACCGACGCCAACGTGGCCGCGGGCCGTTATGTGTACGTCCTGCAGGTCCTCACGCTGGATGGTCGCACCATCAACGCCGAGAGCATTTCGGTGACGGTGCGCGGCCGGATTATCTCCATGCGATAAGCTAGACAGGAGGATGGCTGCAGCTTCTCGCGGCCATCCTCCCTCTCCATCTTCTCCCCTGCTCGCACGTTCCGCGCGGCCAGGGGAGAAGAACTCCTCCCCTTTGGTGACAGCGCTTTGGCTGCCTTTAAGCGAGTTTCTCTCAGTTTGGCACTACTCTCGATGTTGTTCTGTCTGGGAATGGGGTTGATTGTGTTCCCGGCGTCTGGCCATGGGCGAAATCTTGAATCCGGACGTAAAGGCCTTGCGACTGGATTTTGGACGCCGCCTTCGCCCGCCTGGCGCATCGCGGTGGAGGCGGATGGCCTTTATCAGATGACCTATGATGATCTGGCTGCGGCGGGCCTGCCTGTGGATGCGCTGGACCCGCGCACTTTCCGCATGTTCTATCAGGGCCAGGAAATTCCCATCTTGGTGGCAGGCGAGCAGGATGGCCGTTTCGACACGGGAGATGTTGTGCTGTTCTATGGCCGCTCTTTGGATGCGCTCTACGCCGACGGGCTTCTTGCCACCAACCGTTATACGGGCGTCAGCACGTATTGGCTGACGTATGGAGGCGTGAAGGGGTTGCGCATGTCCGAACGGGCGCAGAGGGCTGGCGGCCCTCTCGCGACCTCTTTTCCCCATCAGGAAAGGCTGGAGGTCAATCTCTGGTATCAGTCCGCCTACCCCCCTCGCGAGGGCGCGGACCACTGGTATGGGGAGGTGATCCGGGCCCAGGGCGCTAACCAGGTCGGGGCAAGGACCTACCATCTCGATCTGCATCATCTGCCTGCGGGCGACTACACGGCCACCCTCACCGTCGCACTCCTCGGCTATTACGATGGTCCCCATCATCTCCGACTCTACGTGAATGATGTGCTGGCTTGGGATGATCCAGGCCCCTGGAGCGATTATGAGAACTACACCGCCACTGCCAGCATTCCCCAAACACTCTTGCAAGAAGGCGCGAATGTGATCCGCGTGGAATTAGTCAACGACACCGGTAAATCCTATGATCAGGCCTATTTCGATTGGATGCGTCTGGCTTACACCGACGGGCTGGTCGCCGAATCGGACCGCCTGGCGTTTGGGAGCGCCGTGTCTGGCTTGCAGACATTCCGAGTGGAAGGCTTTAACGCCCCTGACATTGATGTTTTCGACGTCAGCGATTTTCTGGCGCCGCAGGTGATTACGGGAAGCGTGATCGCCGGAAATGGGTCCTACACCCTCACCTTTGGCGATGACGCCACGCCCGATAGCCGCTATCTGGCCCTGACGCCCGCGGCCCGGCTCACGCCCGCCCGCATCGACCTCGTCGAACCCCTCACCTCCGTCTACACCCCCGCCGACCTGCTGGATCCCGCCAATCAGGCCGACTACATCCTCATCTCCCATGCCGATTTTTGGGAGGAGGCCCTGCGCCTGGCCCAGCATCGATCGGACGATTTTTCCGTGGCCCTCATCGATGTGCAGGCCATCTACGATCAGTTCAATGGCGGCATGATGTCGGCCGAGGCCATTCGTGATTTCCTGGCATACGCGTACACGCGATGGACGCCGCCCGCGCCCCAATTCGTCACCTTGCTGGGCGATGGCTCCTACGACATGCGCGGCTACGGCAACACCTTCCCCACCTACATCCCCCCCTTCCTGGCGCTGGTGGATCCTACCATGGGCGAAACCGCGGCCGATAATCGCTTCGTCACCCTGGTCGGTGACGATCCCATGCCAGATATGGCCATCGGTCGGCTGCCTGCCAACACGCCCGACGATGCTCGAGCCATGGTGGATAAGATCATTGCTTACGAGACAGGATGCTCCTGTGGCCAGTGGAGTTATCAGACCATTTTTGTGTCTGACAACCTGGAAGGCGGGGGCGGCAATTTCTACGAGTTTTCCGATCGCGTGGCCGATGGATATGCGGATCCGCCCACAAACACGGTGAAATACGTTCCCGCTGCTTACGACATCCAAAAGCTCTATATGGGGCAAACCTGCGATGTGGATAACCCCTCCATCGCCGACGAATGCACCGCCCGGCTTTCGAGCAGTCTCAACATCACTGGCGCGCTCTTCGTCAGTTATGTGGGCCACGCCACCAAAACCTACTGGGCGAAAGAGCATCTGTGGGATCAGGTGGATGTGGTTGGACTGACCAACGGTCCTTGTCTGCCCATCATGCTGGGCATGACCTGTTACGAAGGGTTCTTCCAGGATCCGACGCAGGCAGCGATGGGCGAATATCAAGTGCGGTTGCCCCAACATGGCGCCATCGCCAGCTGGTCTTCCACCGGTTTTGGTCTGGCCACCGGTCATGATGTCTTGGAGAAAGGATTGATGCTGGCCCTGTTCCACGAAAACATCAAGCGATTGGGCCCGGCCGCGGTTTACGCCAAGGAGTATTTGTGGCGGGAAACAGGCGACCAATATCTCGATCTCATTGAGACTTACACCCTGATCGGCGACCCCGCGCTTCAGCCCAAAACCGAAGCCGTCTGTCAGGAAACGCCCACCGCTGTCACATTTTCCGAGCTTCAAGCTGCGTCCGCGCCCCATGCGGTGCGTTTGCTGTGGCGCACGGCCGATGAAAACGGGCTGGCGGCTTTCGATGTGCTTCGCCGCCCTGCCGGCTCCGACGAACCCTTCCAGACCGTCAACCCTCTGCCCATCTTCGCGCGCGGCGAGCCCAGCTTCTACCAGCGTTTCGATCGGGACGTGGAGTCTGGCGCGTCCTTTGAGTACTGGCTCCGCATCCTCCATCTCGACGGCTCCGAAACCTGGCGTTCCCTGGGCGTCGTTTCCCCCCTTCCCCGAGACATCCCCACCGATTGATCCCTAACATCCCATGAAAAAACAACGTCTTGCTTTCTTCCCCCTCCTGATCCTGTTCCTGTTCTCCTTCACGCCCGTTTACGCCGAGGGCGATCCTCTGCCTGATGCCCAGGTTCTGCGGGCCGACGCTGCGGGTCTGACCCTGCGCCTGGCTCTGCCCGACATCACCCTCCAGCCCGACCAGGTGGAGGGCGTCGCCTGTCAGCGTTTGGTTGTGGATGGCAAGGCCGCGGATGTGCGTCCGGTGTTGCTGGGCGCGCCTCCAGACGCCCGGGCGACCGCGGCTCTGCGCCCGCTGGCGACTCGGCCCCTGGCTGTGACCGATCCCTTGTGCAGCGAGTTGCAGCCGCAAAGCGCGTCCACGGCGACGCATGAGGTGCGCGTGCAGGACCTGGGCATGATGCGCTCTCAACGCCTGGTGCGGCTGGAGATACCCCTGGTGCAGCGGGACGCCGCGGGGAATGCCATGTTGCTCACCGAAGCGGAGGTGGACGTGCGGTTCGAGGGCGGGCGTTCGGGTGGATACGTGTCTGAGCCTGCATCCTTTGAGGCCATGTTTCGCGAGTTGCTGGTCAATTACGAACAGGCTCGCGGCTTCCGTGACAATAGCCCGGTTGAACCCGTTGAAACCGGCGTCTGGACGCCCCCATCCCCGGCCTGGCGCGTGCTGGTGCGGGGGCCGGGCATCTATTGACCCACCTATCAAGACCTGCGCGGCGCGGGCCTGCCCGTGGATTCACTGGACCCCCGCACGCTTAAGTTATTCAATTTCGGAAAAGAAGTCGCCATAACCGTAACCGGAGAGGCGGATTCCCGTCTTGATCCTACAGACAGGCTGCTTTTCTTTGGGCGGGGAGTTGACACCCGCTACACCGATGTCAATGTCTACTGGCTCACCTATGGCCGCGGCAATGGATTGCGAATGCCCGAACAACCCAGTTCGACGGGCGCCGCGCAGGCGGGCTTCTATATCAAAACCCTTCGTTCGGAAGAAAATAGTCACTACGTCTCCAGCCTGCCCATGGCCGAGGGCCATGATCATTGGTTTGGCGGCCGCATCACCGTCAGCGGGCATGGCAACAGCGCTCATCGCGACATCCCCTTCGACATCACAGACCCCGCCCAGGTTTCGCAAAACGCCAAGCTGACGCTGCGCCTGGGCGGCAACATGAACGCCGCCCATCACCTTCGGGTGTACGTCAACGGGAATCTTGTCCATGATGACGTTTGGCATGGCCGCACGCTCTACACCACGACCATGGCTTTCCCCCAGCAGCATCTCCATGCCGGTCGCAATGCGATTCGGCTGGAATTCATCAACGATGCGGCCGGTCAGACCGTTGACCAAATTTATGTGGACTGGCTGGAACTCACTTACGCCCGTCGTCTGGTCGCCGAAGGGGATCATCTGGAGTTCGGCAAGACCGACGCCCCCCGCTCTTTTCAAATCGAAGGCTTCTCCTCCTCCCGCCTGGAGCTTTACGACATTACGAACCCGGAGAAAGCCCAGCGGATGGTAGGCTGGCAGGCCGTGAACCTGGGCGGCGGGCGCTATCGCCTGGAGTTTGGCGATAATCGCTCCGAAAACCGACGCTATTGGGCGCAGACGGAAGCGCAACGGCTGAAACCCCTGGCCGTCCAGCGCAAAGAGGCCATGAAACGGCCCCTAACGTCGGTGGAAAATGGCGCGGATTACCTCGTCATCTATCATCCCGATTTCGCCCAGGCCCTCAAACCTTTGCTGGATCACCGCTCGGGCCAGGGATACCGGGTGATGGCGGTCAGCACCCAGGAGGTGTATGACGAGTTCGGGCACGGCATGATGTCGGCCGAGGCGATACGCGATTTCCTGGCTTACGCCTACGCTTACTGGCAACGGCCCGCACCCAGTTTCGTTCTCCTGGTGGGAGACGGCACCTACGATCCCCGGCATTATCTCAGCGCCAGCGGCGACACCTACCTGCCCCCCTACCTGGCCATGGTGGATCCCACCCTGGGCGAGACCGCGGCGGACAACCGCTTTGTGGCCGTAGCGGGCGACGACATCCTGCCCGACATGCATGTGGGGCGCTTGCCCGCCAACTCACCCGCCGAGGTTACGGCCATGGTGAACAAAATCCTGGCCTACGAAGCCACGCCCATCGACGCCCCCTGGACGCAAAACATCCTCTTCGTCGCCGACAATCTGGAGGGGGGCGGCGGCAACTTCTACGAACTTTCCGACGCCATCGCCGACGGGTACGCTGACCCGCCTGCTAACGCTACGAAACTCATCCCCGACCGTTATCGTCGCACCAAGCTCTATCTCGATCGCACCTGCAATTCGGGCCCGGATTGCCGCCAGAAGATGAACGCCGTGCTCAACAATCAAGGAGCCATGTTCGTCAGCTTCATTGGGCATGGCACGAAAACCTTCTGGGCCCGAGAGAAAATCTGGGATGTGACCGCCGCCGCCCAGATGAAAAACGGCTCCAAATTCCCCATCATGCTCCCCATGACCTGCAACGAAGGCTATTTCCATGAAGCCGCCCGCACCGCGCAATCCACCAGCGAGGCGGCTGTGCGCCTGCCCGGCAACGGCGCGATCGCCAGTTGGGCGCCCACGGGCTACGGCCTCAGCATCGGGCATGATTACCTGGAGCGCGGCTTTTTCCTTTCGGTTTTTCATGGCTTCGGCTGGCGGGTTGGCTCCGCCGCGACGGCTGGCAAACTGTATCTGGCCGCCAATGCGCCATCCGGAAGCTATTTCGATCTCATGGATACATTTTTGCTGATGGGGGACCCGGCGTTGCGTCTGCCTCTGGCCGCAGCCTCTTATCCCCAACAGATGTATCTTCCCATTGTCATCAAGGAGTGAGTGCTATGATGGTTCCCCCGACGAAACCCAAACGCAAACTGCCGGTTCTCCTGGCCGTGGTGGCGCTGGCGGCCCTTGTGGCGCTGTTCGCTGTCGCAATGACGCCATCCACCAGCGCCGTGGGCGCGCCGTTATCCGCACAAAACGCGCTCGCGCCCCAGGGACCCGCTGGCGTCTCCGTTATCGGCGATTTCGTGTGGCGTGATGATGACCGCAATGGTCAACAAGACCCGGGGGAGCCAGGCATTGACGGCGTTTTGGTCAGACTGTGGTTGGATGACGGTGACGGCGTGTTCGATCCCACCCAAGACACCCTCATCGATCAGAAAACCACGGGCGATGATCCCAGCACGCCAGGCGTGGAACAGGGCTGGTATTTGTTCGATAATCTGGATGGAGCCAACGATTACTGGGTGGAGATCGATGACTCCAACTTCCAGCCGGGCGGCGCGCTGGAGAATTACGAGCTCACCAGCGACGCCACCTACGGCCCCACGCCCATGTTTGTGAACCTGCCCACCGAACCCAGCGAATTCTATGACGCTGACTTCGGGTTTGCGCCTCAGGCTGCCACCATCGCCGTGACGAAGACCGCGAATCCGGCCAGCCTGCCCGAACCGGGCGGCGCGGTCACCTTCACCGTCACCATCGAGAATCTTTCCGCCACCCTGTCTGTCACCATCGACACCCTGAACGACAGCATTTACGGCGATCTCAACGGCCAGGGCGATTGCGCTGTTCCCCAGATCATCGCCGCAGGCGCGAGTTACACCTGTCAGTTCACGGCCAATGTCACAGGCAATGCGGGATATAGCGAGACCGATATCGTGACCGCGTCGGGCTCGGATGGAAATCAAAATCCGGTCAGCGGCCAGGATGACGCCACCGTCACCATCACCGATGCCCCCTCCTCCATGCAGGTGCTTAAAAGCGCCAGCCCCGCCAGCATCCCCGAACCGGGCGGCGCGGTGAATTTCACGGTGGAGGTGAACAACACCAGCTCCGCCGACACCATCACCCTGGATGCCCTGAACGACAGCATTTACGGCAATCTGAACGGCCAGGGCGATTGCTCCGTGCCACAGACTATTCCGCCTGGAGGCAGCTACACCTGCCAGTTCACCCAGAATATCAGCGGCAACGCAGGCGACACGCACACAAACACCGTGACCGCGGACGCCACCGACGACGACGGCAATCCCCTCACCAGCAGCGATGACGCCACCGTCACCATCACCAACGCCTCCTCCTCCATCATTGTCACCAAGAGCGCCAATCCCACCACGGTGGCGACGCCCGGCGATGACGTCACTTTTACGGTGGAGGTGGAGAATACCAGTTCGGCGGACACCGTCACCATTACCAGTTTGCAAGACTCGGTTTATGGCGATCTGAACGGACAGGGAACCTGTGTCACGCCCTTCTCCCTGACGCCGGGCCAGACCTACACCTGTTCCTTCACCCATTTTGTGGGCGGGGACGTCGGGGACAGCCATACGAATGTGGTCACTGCTTCTGGGCAGGATGACGACGGCAATCCGGTCAGCGACGACGATCCCGCCACGGTGGACATCGTGGGCGTGGTCTCGCGGCTGCGCATCACCAAAATCGGCGAACCCCGATTCATTCTCGAACCGGGCGGCCCGGTGACGTTTACCATCCGCATCGAAAACACCAGCGGATCGTACAGCATTCCCATCCACTCCTTGGAAGACACCATCTACGGCGATTTGAACGGTCAGGGCACCTGTTCCATCCCCCAGACCATCCCGCCGGGCGGCACGTATGAATGTCAATTCCCAGGCAGCGTCACCGGCAACGCGGGCGATAGTGAGACGAATACGGTCACGGTCATCGGCACCGACCCCGATGGCTACGACATGAGCGATGCCGATTCCGAGACCATCAACATCATCAGCCCCACCTCCTCCATCGCTCTGACCAAGACCGCCGACCCGACCGAGCTGGTGGAGCCGGGCGGCCTGGTCCATTTCACCATTGTCATCACCAACACCAGCAACAGCGGCTATCCCGTCACCATCACCTCGCTCAACGACACGGTGTATGGCGATCTGGATGGCCAGGGCACCTGCTCCCTGCCCCAGACCATTACCGCGGGCAACAGCTACTCCTGCGTGTTCATCGCCAATGTCACGGGCCCGCCCGGATTCCATGAAACGAATATCGCCACGGCCTCGGGCGAGGACAACCATGGCAATCCGGTGCAGAGCAGTGACAGTGCGGATGTCACCATCATCGATTCGCCCTCCTCGCTGGCCCTAAGCAAGGTGGCAAACCCCACCAGCGTACCCGAGCCGGGCGGCCCCGTCACCTTCACCCTCACCATCACCAACACCAGCGCCGTGGATACGGTCACGTTGAACACATTGACCGACACGATTTATGGGAATCTGGACGGCAAGGGCAACTGCACCCTGCCCCAGGTCCTGGCCCCTGGCGTGCATTACACGTGCAGCTTTACTGAAATGGTGACGGGCAATGCAGGATACAGCGAGACCGACATCGCCATTGTCACGGGCACGGATGACGACGGCTTCGACGTCCACGCCAGCGATGATGAAACGGTCAATGTCACCGACGTGCCCTCCTCCATGGTCCTGACGAAAACCGCAGACCCCACCAATCTTCCCGAGCCGGGCGGTCCCGTCAACTTTACGGTGATCATCACCAATACCAGCCCCGCAGATGAGATCACTATTAACACGCTGATGGACGACGTCCATGGCGATCTGAATGGCCAGGGAACCTGCTCCGTTCCCCAGACTCTGGCCGTGGGAGCCTCGTACACGTGCAGCTTCACCGCGGACGTGACGGGCAATGCAGGTTATGTGGAAACCGATGTGGTGACCGCCGAAGCCACCGATGACGACGGCAGCGACCTCAGCGCCAATGACGACGCGGATGTGTTTATCACGGACGCACTGCCTTCTATCGTCCTGACGAAAACTGCGAATCCCTCCACCGTGCCCGAACCGGGCGGCGTCGTCTCCTTCACCATTACCATCAGCAACACCAGCCCAGGCGACGCCGTGAACATCCTCACCCTGGCGGACTCGGTGTTCGGCGACCTGAACGGCCGCGGCGACTGCTCCGTGCCCCAGACCATTCCCGTGGGCGGGAGTTATTCCTGCACCTTCACCGAAATCATCCGCGGCAGCGAGGGCAAAACCCACACCAACGTGGCCATTGCTTCCGGCTTCGATGATGAGAACAACCCGGTGGTGGACAGCGACGATGAGACCGTGACCGTGGGCCCGCCCTCCTCTGTGCCCGGCTGCATCAGCGGCTATAAGGTGGATGACCTGCACGTGGGTCTGCCCGGATGGACGATCCACACCCGACCCGTGGGCAGCGCCACGCCAGAATACACCGCGGTCACCGATGGCTCCGGCTACTTCGAATTCCAAAATCTGACGCCGGGAGATTGGGAAGTGTGGGAGGAGATGCAGGTGGGTTGGACGCCCGTCACTTCCGATCGGTTCACCGTCACGGTGTTCAGCGGCGATAACTGCGTGCAGGTGCGCTTCAAGAACCGCCAGGCGCCGGTGACCCCCACCGCCACCCCTACGCCCATTTCCACGTCCACGCCCACCCCCACGCCCACAACCCCTCCGGGCATCACGCCCACCCCTACGCCTACAACCCCTCCGGGCGTCACGCCAACGGCAACCTCCACTCCGGGGTGCCCCTGTCCTACGCCCACCCCCACGCCCACACTGCCCCCCGGCTGTAATGTCAATTCCCGGTTGCAGTTCAATATCTGGGGCAGAGATTACGATATCCCCCTTTGGGACGATGATCAGGTGTGGTCGGTGAACGGCCTGCCCTGGCAGCGGCCCACCGTTTTCACCGTCACCGGATACAGCGGCAATGTGATATGGACGCAATATCAGCCCTACTGGCATAAACAGGAGGGCGGATACACCTACACCTATCCGGGCGGTCATGCCGGAGACATCTTCCAGCTCTACGTGCGGACGAGTTGCGGCACGATTCAGCTTTTGGGCGCCATCGATGATCCCACGCCCACGCCGCCGAACCCCGGCGCTATGGGCTATCGCGTGTGGGTGCCCGTCATCTTCAACGTAGGCGTCATCACCGCAAATCCCCCTGCAACATCCACCCCCGCACCGCCCACGGCGACGCCCACCCCCGCCGCGCGCAATCCCTACAAGGCGCCCGTATCGGGTCTGAAAACCCCCAACGACGTGGCCTTCAATCCCCTCACCCGCCGACTCTATGTCACCAACCGCGATACCGATTCCCTGCTGGTGTTCGATGCCAGGGATTTCGGGCGGGTGGCCAGCGTGTCGGTTTGCAGTCAACCCTTCGGGGTGGATGTGAACACCCGCACGAACCGGGTGTATGTGGCCTGCGCGGGAAGTCACGAGGTCGCGGTCATCAACGGCGCAACCAACGCGCTTCTGAAAACCATTGACACCGGCTATTTCCCCACTTACGTCGATGTGAATGAGCAAACCAACCGCATTTACGTGGTCACTCACGACAGCAACCGCCTGGAAGAGATCAGCGGCGTCAGCCACACCGTTACGCGCAAGCTTCCTGTGGAACGCGGCGCGTTCGGCCTGGCCGTGGATGAAGCCCGAAATCGGGTGTATGTGGGCTCCAGGGATCGCAATCGCATTGCCGTCGTTGATGTGGCTGACTGGCGCGTGCTCCGCTATTATCAGGCCAATGACGAGGAGGATCGCGGCATCCCCTACGCGCTGGCCTTCAATCCCAACAACGCCCGCCTCTACGTCACCTACCGCGGGCCCACCTTCTTCACCCGCCTGGGCGTCTTTCGGACCACCGATGATGGGCTGGCGCGAGTCGCCAATCTGGATTTGCCCGACGGCGGCAGCGACGCCACCGGACGGTTGGGCGTCAATCTGACCACCAATCATGTTTTCGTGCCCAACACCGCTTCCAATTCCATCACCATCGTTGATGGCCGCACCAACCGCATCCTCAAGACGGTGGCAGTGGGACGAGGGCCCTTCGGCGTGGCCGTGGATAGCAGTACAGGCCGGGCCTTTGTGGGCGCCAAATTGGCCAACCAGCTTTGGATCGTGCCCGATACGAACTAAATCCTGACCCTCCGAATAACGTTTGAGACCTCGAAGCCCGCTCGGGCCTCGAGGTCTTTTCTATTCCAGATAGATTTTTACATGGTCGCCATCCTCCTCGACGACATCCACCAGCAACCCTGTTTCGCCCTCGGCCATGGCTGCTTCCAGGGTCTCCATAATCCCCGGCTCCAGCTCATCCATGTCGAAGCCGCCGAGATTGAAGTGACCCCCCAGGCGCAAAGCTGCTCGAATGATGACAATAGGCACTTTGATGCGCACGCGATTGCCGTTGCGTTCATCCACTTCGATACGCATCCACTTCGCCCGACGCGGGCCTTCCCACGCGGCCTGGACCTGACCACTGTTCTTGGCCTCGGCCGTCTTCAGCGCCTCCAACAGCTTCGACGCCTCCTCAGCCGTAATTTTGCCCTCTTCGAGCATTTTCAGGATCTGCAAGCGTTCATCTGACATGATGGCTTTCCTCCAGAAAGATCACAGATGGGGTTTGGGAATGGGTTTGGGAATGAGTTCGGATGGGTTTGAACTGGAAGGACCGCCAGCGCTTTCGTCGCGGTCCGATAACGACTTCGATGTGATCGGGGCCATCATCCACCACGATCTCTATGGCGTCGTGGCGCAGCGTTTCCAGCAGTTCGGGGTCTTCCAGGATCAGGCGGGCCATGGCCGCCGCGTCGTCATCCAGGGGCGCCCGGCGCAGCCCCCAGCGGATCAGGCCCAGGGGAATGGGCATGGCCAGGGAAATGACCGCGTCATCTGAGTCCACCAGCACGTGCACCCAGATGCCGTTGCGTTGGGCCCGGAACCAGTAGCCCGTCACTAACATGCCGCCGATGGCCAGTGCGCCCATGCCCAGGATGACGACGCCTCCCAGCAGGACTGCGGTCGCGGCCACGCTCAAGGCCAGCGTGACGCCGCCGGCAGCTAAGGCCAGCGGTCCGCCCGGACGACCGCGCTTTTCCCAGCGCTGCAAGGGATTGCGGGGCCGCCAGCGCGTTAGTTGGGTTCCGCGGGGTTTGAGTTGTTTGATGGGATTCATTGGGTCAACGCCTCCAACAGCTGATCGCCCTCCTCCGCCGTGATCTTGCCCTCGGCCACCATGCGCAGGATCATGGATTTCTCCTGACTCAGATCCTCGGTGGAGGGGGTGGCGGCGGGGGCCGATTCGGACGCCTGGGCGGAGGATGGGATTGGGGATTCGCCACGGCCCAAACTTTCGAAAATGCGGGCCAACCAGCCCCGGCCTACGGTCTTTTGATAGGCGGGCCCGGGCGCAGCGGGAGGATTGGGGCCCACGTAAGCCTCGCCCTGAACCTCGATATCCAGGGTGATGATGGGACCCTCGCCTGCCGCGGGCGTGAGCGTGACGTTGGTTTCGTCTCCGGAGGCGGCGAGCTGATCCAGCTCCACCCGCACGCCCTGCCCGGCCTGGATGCGCCCCTGCACTCGGGCCGAAGCGGGTAAGGTCAGATAAACGTTGTCCTGACCGCGGATGCGCAGCGTCTGGGCTTTGAGGCCCGCGGGGGCGATAAAAGCGTCTCCGCGCAGGTTCAGCTCCAGGTCGCCCATGAGCTTTTTCACGGTGATGGGACCCGCGGCTTTGGCAATGCGCACATCGCCCTGCACCTGTTCCAGGGTGATGGGGCCCTGAACCGATGCGCCCGTCACATCTCCCTGGATCCGGGTCGCGTTCAGGGGGCCTTTTACGCTGTCGATCTGCAGGGTGTGAAGGGTCTCGATGATCACCGGGCCGATGACCGAGCGGGCGTGCACGCGCAGCTCGGGCATCTCCCCGATTTTGACAGGGCCCCGGACTTGCAACGTCAGGGCTGCGTCGGCGGGCATTTTCACCGAAAGGGGGCCATGTCCGTCGAAAGCGACGCGCTCATCCTCTTGCGTCAGCCGACCCTTGCCCACGCCCGACGCCTGCATGACCCGCTCTTCGGCAGGTTGGATGGTCAACGGGCCGTTGCAGGCGATGGCGATCTTCGGGTTTGACGGAAGCGGAACGGACTCGGCGAACATGCCGAATCGGTTGAATGGTCGGGTCTTCATGCCGTTTCTCCCTTCAGCAATTGAATGGCTTGTTCCGATGTGATCTTGCCCGCGTCCAGATCGGCCAGGATTTGGCGGCGGCGCTCAGGAGTGATGGCCGCGTTCTGTCCATCATCGGAGCTCATGGGCTCATAGCCCAGCGCCCGGATGACCTCATGTAACTGGGCTCGGGCCGTAGGATAGGAGATGCCCAGCGTCTCCTGCACCCGGTTCAGCTTTCCCTCCGAACGGATGAACAGCTCGACAAAGCGCTGATGTTCAGGGGAAAGCCGGGCCAGGCGGGGGAGCTCGAACGCGCCCTCCACTGCGGTGCCGCAATGGACACAGGCAAGTCGGGTGACATAAAGGTCACGCCCGCACACGGGGCAGCGACCCGGGACAGGATAGCGCATAACACACCTCGGGAAGATTTTTTTGATGTGACGATCAAGATTTTGGTTGGATTATAGCAAAAATCTTTGAATTTGTCAAGGGATTTTTCAAAAAAATTTTGTCTTTAATCAAAAAAATTGATTTTGAAATTGAAAAATAGCGTGCGGAGCCTGTCTGGCGCGGGCTTTGTCACAACGATCATCTGCGATATACTGGAGATGTTCAGGTAACCTGACACAAAAAGCAGATGAACTGATAAAAATCTGTCTAGCTTCTCGCGCTGTGGATGGCCCCCAGCCAACCTCCCCCCGAGCTTTACTCAGGGGGAGGCCATCTCCCCTCTCACACCCTCCTGTCATGACGCCAATTACCCCCACCCGCTCCCTCGGACCCACCGACATGCACATCACGCCCATCGGCCTGGGCTCCTGGCAGTTTTCTCAGAACGCCTTTTCCGGCGCGGGCAATTGGGGTTCGCTCACTCCGGAAGAGATAGACGCCATCGTGCAGGCCGCGCTGGATGGCGGCGTCAACTGGTTCGACACCGCTGAGATCTACGGCTTCGGCAAATCGGAGCGGAATCTGGCCCGAGCCCTGCAAGCCGCGGGCGTGCAGCCGGGCCAGGTGGTCATCGCCACCAAATGGTGGCCCATCCCCCGCTTCGCGGGCAGCATCCGCCGCACCATTGCCAAACGGCTGAAAAACCTCGCGCCTTACCCCATCGACCTGCATCAGGTGCACTGGCCCATGGCTCTTTCCTCCATCGAAGCCGTCATGGACGCCATGGCCGACCTGGTGGAGGCGGGGAAGATCCGGGCGGTGGGGGTGAGCAATTACAACGCGGAGCAGATGCGCCGCGCCCACGCCCGTCTGGCCCAGCGGGGCGTGCCTCTGGCCTCCAATCAGGTGAAATACAATCTGCTGGACCGGCGCATCGAGGAGAACGGCGTGCTGGAGACCGCGGAGGAACTGGGGGTGACCATCATTGCCTACTCGCCCCTGGAGATGGGCCTGCTCACGGGCAAATTTCATCAGAACCCCGGCTTGCTGGATTCTCGTCCCTGGCGGCGGCGGGGCAAGCTCAAGGCCCGGCTGGCCGTCACCCAACCCCTCATCGACCGTATGGCCGAGCTGGCTGAGAAATATGACGCCACGGTCACCCAAATCGGCCTCAACTGGATCATCCACGCCCACGGCGAGCAGGTCGTTGCCATCCC
>CAZDCN010000006.1:0-17162 GCA_964503945.1 uncultured Caldilineales bacterium | reverse complement strand
GTGGCCGAGTCGGTGGTGCGTCATGCGCCCTGTCCCGTGTTGCTGGTGCGGGCGGAACTGGTCGAGGAAGCGGCGGACGCGTCGGGGGACAGCGATTCGTAAATCTCGCCCCCTTTGGGGCGGGATGGGAGGAGGTTCACCATGTACCGGACGATTCTCATTCCCCTGGATGGTTCGGTGCTGGCGGAACAGGCGCTCCATGAATTGCCGCATATCGCGGCCCAGAACGCCGTGGTTTATCTGGTGCAGGTCATCCGGCCGACCGCGCCCGAGATCACACCCGAAGGCGTGTCTGCGCCCAGCCTGTCCCACGCCCTGGAAGCGAGCCAACGCGAAGCGCTGGCCTATCTCAAAGGTGCAGCAACCGAGCTGCGAATGCGCGGCTATCAGGTCAGGCCCGAGGCGCTGGTAAGCGAGCATCCAGCGGATGCCATCGCGACGTTTGCCAGCGCCCGAGGCGTGGACCTGATCATCATGAGCACCCATGGCTTGGGTGGATTGAGCAAGCTGGTTTTCGGCAGCGTCACCATCCAGGTCATCCGACAAGCGCCCTGCCCGGTATTGGTAGTGCGCCCTTCATAAACTTTCGAGGAAGCATGTTATCATGAACTATCGCAACATGGGCCGCACGGGCCTGAAAGTCTCAGCCATCTGTCTGGGAACCATGCAGTGGGGTTGGACTGCCAGCAAAGAGGCGGCCTTCCAGGTGATGGACGCCTTTTTTGAACATGGCGGCAATTTCATCGACACCGCGGACGTCTATTCCCGTTGGGCCGAAGGCAATCCCGGCGGCGTCTCCGAACAGATCATCGGCGAATGGATGAAGAAGCGGAAGAACCGCCGTCATGTGGTGCTGGCCACGAAGGTGCGCGGGCGCATGTGGGAAGGCCCCAACGGCGAAGGCCTCAGCCGCAAACACATCATGCACGCGGTGGAGGACAGTCTGCGTCGTCTGCAGACCGACTACATCGATCTCTACCAGATCCACGCCGATGACTTCAGCACGCCCATCGAAGAGACCTTGCGGGCGCTGGATGATCTGGTGCGCCAGGGCAAGGTGCGCTATTTGGGCGCGTCCAACATTCGCGCCTGGCGGTTGATGAAATCCCTCTGGGTCAGCGACAAGTACGATCTCGCCCGTTACGACTGCCTGCAACCTCACTACAACCTGGTCCATCGCAACGAATTCGAGGATGAGCTCAAGCCTTTGTGCGAAAGCGAAGGCATCGGCGTCATCCCCTACAGCCCCCTGGCGGGCGGCTTTCTCACGGGCAAATACCATCTCGACTCGCCCCCGCCCGATTCCGCCCGGCAGGAGAGCGTGAAACGACGCTATTTCAACGAATATGGCTGGCGGGTGTTGGCCGCAGTGGAAAAGATCGCGGAGGAGCGAGGCGTGCAGCCCTTGCAGATCGCCCTGGCCTGGCTGCTGAACCAGCCCGTGATCACCGCGCCCATCATCGGAGCCAACTCGGTGGAGCAGCTCATGCCCAGTCTCGAATCCGTGGACATCGAGCTGACGCCCGAGGAGATGGCCTATCTGGATGAAGCCAGTCGGCAGGGAGGATGATTCGTATGACCAAACTATGGGGCGGGCGGTTCCAACAGCCCACCGATCCCCGCATGGATCAGTTCAACCAATCCATCGGCTTCGACGCCCGACTGTGGGAAGTGGATATCCTCGGATCCCAGGCGTATGCGGGCGCGCTCCTGGAAGCAGGGGTGCTTACGGAAGATGAGCGGAATCAGATCGCGCGTGGGTTGGAGAAAGTCGCCGGGGAATGGCAGGAAGGCCGCTTTCAGCTGAAACCCGAGGATGAAGACATCCACACCGCCATCGAGCGCCGGTTGACCGAGCTCATCGGGCCCGTGGCGGGCAAGCTGCACACGGGCCGCAGCCGCAACGACCAGGTGGCCACCGACCTGCGTCTCTACCTGTGCGACGCGCTGCAAGACCTGGAGATGATGCTGACCGATCTTCAGCGCACCATCGTCCTGGTGGCGGAGCGCAGCATCGACGTGATCATGCCCGGCTACACCCATCTTCAGCCCGCCCAGCCGGTGCGCTTCGCCCACTGGATCATGAGCTATTTCTGGATGTTGCAGCGGGACTGGGGGCGGCTGGAGGATATGCGGCGGCGGGTGGAGGTGATGCCCCTGGGCTCGGGCGCGCTGGCGGGCACGCCCCTGGCCATCGACCGGGAAAAGCTGGCCCAGCGCCTGGGCTTCAGTCGCATCGGCGAAAACAGCATGGACGCGGTCAGCGATCGAGATTTCGTGGCCGAATTTCTCTTCTGGGCCGCCATGCTCAGCGTCCATCTCAGCCGCCTCAGCGAAGACCTTATCCTCTTCTCCAACCCCAGCCTGGGCTTCATCCGGTTGGCCGACGCCTACACCACCGGCTCCAGCCTCATGCCCCAGAAGAAGAACCCCGACGCGTTCGAGCTGGTGAGAGGCAAGACCGGACGCATCATCGGCCATCTCACGGGGCTGCTCATCACCCTCAAGGGCCTGCCATCCACTTATAACAAGGACTTGCAGGAGGATAAGGAGCCCCTGTTCGACGCTCTGGACACCCTGAAACTGGCTCTGCCCGTGGTCGCGGGCGCATTGGAGACCATGCAACTTCAGCCCGAGCGCATGGCCCAGGCCCTGGACGACGCCATGCTGGCCACCGACTTGGCGGACTGGCTGGTGGCCCAGGGCGTCCCCTTCCGCCAGAGCCACCACATCGTGGGTCAGGTGGTGGCCGAGGCCGAAGGCCGGGGCGTTTCCCTCAGCCGCCTTTCCCTGGCCGACTTGCAAGCCATCTATCCCGGCTTCACCGCCGATGCTTTGAGCGTGTGGGACTTCGAACGCTCGGTGGAGCAGCGCCGGGCCCCCGGCGGCACCGCGCGTGAGGCTGTGCTGGCCCAAATCAACCAGGCCAAAGCCATCCTGGGCTTCGACAAGTGAGAGGGATCATGATTAAAGATTAAAAGATTAAAGATTAAAGATGATGGTTGTTCTGTCCATGCCCCTTTAATCATTCATCATGAATCATTGATCTCATCCATCTCACCCCCACCCTCATCTCAATCCTAGTCCCCATCCCAATCCTATTCCCATCCCCATTCCCATTCCCATTCCCATTCCCATGTACCGATCCTACTTTCGCTGCATCCGCGGCTGCCCTGGCGAATACTCCCTCTACGACGTCATCTACACTTGCCCCCACTGCGGCGGCTTACTGGAAGTCGCCCACGACGTGGACGCTCTGGGCAACCGCTCCGCCGCGGGATGGATGAACCTGTTCGAACGCCGCGCGGGCACGACCCAATGGCCCTATGGCTCGGGCGTGTGGCGCTACAAGGAATGGGTCATCCCCGACCTGGAGGATGACAACATCGTCAGCACCTTCGAGGGCAACACCAACCTGTTTCACGCCCGGCGGCTGGGCCAGGAGATCGGCGTGCCCGATCTGTGGGTGAAACAATCGGGCAACAGCCACACCGGCTCCTTCAAAGACCTGGGCATGACCGTGCTGGTCAGCGTCGTGAAGCAGATGATCGCCATGGGCAAGCCCATCCAGGCCGTGGCCGCGGCCTCCACGGGCGACACCTCCGCGGCCCTGGCCGCCTACGGAGCCACCGC
Organism: uncultured Caldilineales bacterium; assembly: GCA_964503945.1. Lineage (GTDB taxonomy): Bacteria > Chloroflexota > Anaerolineae > J102 > J102 > M2005. The sequence goes on along the minus strand of CAZDCN010000006.1, from coordinate 13,529 downwards.
GGGCATCCCCACCGTGGTCTTCCTCCCCCGCGGCAAGGTCAGCCAGGCCCAGCTTATCCAGCCTATCGCCAACGGCGCCATCGTCCTGGCCCTGGACACCGACTTCGATGGCTGCATGCGCATCGTCAAAGAAGTCACCAAAGACCAGACCATCTACCTGGCCAATTCCATGAACTCCCTGCGCATCGAAGGCCAGAAGACCGTGGGCATCGAGGTGGTGCAGCAGTTCGATTGGGAAACGCCCGATTGGTTCATCATCCCCGTGGGCAATCTGGGCAACATCAGCGCGCTGGGCAAAGGCCTGCTGCTGATGAAGAAGCTGGGGCTCATCGACAAACTGCCGCGGCTGGCCGCGGCCCAGGCCGCGCACGCCAACCCCTTCTATCTCTCCTGGAAGAAAGATTTCAGCGACAAGGTGACGGTGAAGGCCCAGCCTACCCTGGCCTCCGCCATCCAGATCGGCGATCCCGTGAGCTATGAGAAGGCGGTCAAGATCTTACGCGAGTTCGAGGGGGTGGTGGAGCAGGCCACCGAGGCGGAACTGGCGGAAGCCTCGGCCCAGGCCGATCTGAACGGCCTCTACACTTGCCCCCACACCGGCGTGGCCCTGGCCGCGCTCAAGAAGCTGGTGGCCCGCGGAGTCATCAAGCCCTACGAACGGGTGGTGGTTATCTCCACCGCGCACGGGCTCAAGTTCACCCAATTCAAGATGCGCTATCACATGCGAGAGCTGGAAGGCGTGGAATCCAGACTGGCCAACCAGCCCATCTATCTGCCCGCGGACGTGGACGCGGTGAAGCGGGCCCTGGATGAACGCTTGGGATAAGTCGTGCTGCGCGTCACCCTCTTTGGCGGCTTTGGACTTGAACGTTCGGGCGAGGCCATCGCGCCGCCCGCGGGCCACAAGGCGCGGCTGCTGCTGGCCTACCTGCTCCTGCATCCTCGCGCCGAACATGAACGCGCGTTCCTGGCCGGGCTGCTGTGGCCCGACCTGCCCGAGAGGGCCGCGCGGCGACGCCTGAGCCAGGCCCTGTGGCAGGTGAAACAGGTCTTTGTTGGGGTGGAGAGCAGCCGTCTGCGGGTGCGCCTCGCGCCTCAAGCCTCCTTCTGGCTGGACGTCCACGCGTTTCAGGAAAATGTGCGCCGAGGCGAAGCCGCGCGCGGGGAGGCCCAGATTCGGGCCTGGACCGAGGCCGTCGAGCTCTATCGCGGTCCCTTGCTTCCCGGCTTCTACGAAGATTGGGTGCTACTGCTGCGAGAGCAACTCCACGATGACTATCTTCGCAGCCTGGACGCGCTCGCGAACGCGCTCATGCGGGAGGGGCGCTATGAGGAGGCGTTGACGCCCGCGCGGCGGCTCGCAGCCGAAGAACCGCTGAATGAAGCGGCCCACGGCCAGGTGATTCGACTCTACGCGCTGTTGGGGCGGCGGGAGGAGGCCCTGCGGCAGTACGACTCGCTGCGCCGGATCCTCGCGCAGGAGCTGGGCGCGCGCCCCGGCCCCCCCATCGAACGCCTGGTGGAGCAGGTGCGGCGGCAGACCTTCGGCGGCGCGCGTTGGGAGACCGCGCCCCTGTTCGATGAGGCCCGCTCCCTGCCGTTGGTGGGCCGAGAGGAGGCGTGGGCCCGGCTTCAGCGCCTGTTGGAGCGCATCCGGTCGGGGGAGGGGGGCGCGCTGGTGGTGCGGGGCGAGGCGGGCATCGGCAAAACCCGGCTGCTGGCCGAACTGGCCCAGCAGGCGGAATGGCTGGGCGTGCCCTTGTGGACGGTCCGCGCCCGTCAAGAGGAGCTCGGCGCACCCTACGCGCTGTGGCGACGCGCTCTCCAGCCCCATCTGACGCCCCTGCGCGTGGAGCAATTGGCCCTGGAGATGGAGGACGTGTGGCTGGCCGCGCTGGCTCCCCTGCTTCCCCAAATCAAGACCTGGCTGCCCCACCTGCCCCCGCCGCCCCATCTGCCGGGCGAAGAAGCGCGGCAGCGCCTGCACGAAGCGCTGCTCCGGTTGTTGCGCGCCTTCACCCGTCGCTCCCCCCTGATCCTCATCCTCGACGACGCCCAGTGGGCCGACGCGCCCAGCCTGGACGCGCTGCGTCGAGTGGCGGACGCAACGGACAACCTGCCCCTGTTGTTGATCCTCAGCTATCGGGACGACGACCCCGCGGATGATCGGCGTCTGCAAAGCGTGTTGGCCCGCTGTCGTCGCCCGCCCGAGCGCATCCGCCTCTCGCATCTCTCGCCCGAGGCCGCAGGACGGCTGATCCAGGCCGCGTTGGGCCTTGCTCGCCCCGCGCCCCGCTTTCAAGAGCGGCTCTATCAGGCCACCGCGGGCCATCCCCTCTTCATCCTCGAAACCCTGCGCGCCTTGCACGAAGAGGGCGTGCTCTTCCGCAATGCGGCCGGCGCCTGGAGCACGCCCTGGGATGACACCACGGCCGACTACACCGAACTCCCCCTCACCTCCCGGCTGAAGGAGCTGTTCGAAAGGCGCCTGGCTCAGATCACGCCCCTGGCCCGATGGGTCTTGCAGGCGGCCGCGCTCACCCAGGAGCCGGTGGATGTGCGTTTTCTCCGCCAAGTGCTGGACGATCCGCCCCAGGCGTTGCTTTACGCCATCGAGGAGCTCCTCCACTACCGCCTCCTCATCGCCGAAGGGCGCTCTCTGCGCCTGATGCACGACGCGCTGCGGGACTTCATCGGCGAGATGCTGGACGACGAAGAGGCCCGCTCTCTTCATCACCGCATCGCCCAGGCGTTCATCGACCAGGGCGGGGTGGCCCCCGCGGTGCTGGCGTATCATCTCCGCATGGCGGGCGCCTGGCGCGAGGCCATCCACTTCCATCTCCTGGCCGCGCAGCAAGCCCAGGCCATGAGCGCGTTCACCAGCGCGCTGGACCATCTGGACCAGGTCATGGTCCTGGCCGAAAAAGTGGACTGGCCCGAGGACGCGCGTTTCCAGGCGTTGACGCAGCGCGAGGCCGTGCTCGATGTGCTGAGCCTGCGGGACAGGCAGGCCGCGGATCTGGAGACCATGCTCGACCTGGCCCGGGGGAATCCCTCTCGCGAAGCCATCGTGCAACTGCGCCGCGCCCAATTCCTGCTGGCCGTGGCCCGGTTCGAGGAGGGGGAGCAGGCCGCGCGGCGGGCGTTGACCCTGGCCCAAACCCTGGGGGATGACGCGCTGGCGTTGCAGTCGCTGTTTGCCTTGAGCCAGATCTTGCTCTACTGGGGCAAACCCCATCAAGCCGTGGCGCTGCAGGAGGACTTGTTGCGCCTGGCCCGCCAGGGAGAGGACCCCAAGATGCTGGCGCGCGCGTTCAAGGAGCAAGGGGATGTGCTGCTGGGCCTGGGCCGTCACGGGGAAGCGCGCGCCCCCCTGGAACAGGCCCTGGCCCTCTATCGCCAGCAAGGAGACCCCCGCGGCGAGGCCGACGCGCTCCACCTCCTGGCCCTGCTGGTCTCCGAACAGGGGGAGCTCGCCCTGGCCCGATCCTATTATGAAGAGGCGTTGCGTTTGTGCCGGGACATCGGCTTTCTCTATGGCGAGACCCGAGCGCTGCTGAACATGGGGAATCTCGACTTGTTGGAGAACCGCTATCATCGCGCGCTTGCCCGCTACGAGGCGGCCGCGAGCCTGGCCCGACAGGTGCAAAACCCCCGGGCGGAGATGATGGCCCTTTTCAACCGCTCCGCGGTGCGGCTGGATATGTTCGGCGCGGATGCGCAGGCGTTGGAGGACATCGAAGCGGGTCTGGCCATCGCCCGATCCATCGGCGACCCCGTCGGCGAGGGGCAGGCGCTGAGCCTTTTCGGCGAGTATTTCTTTTATCAGGGGGATATGGCGCGGGCGGAGGACAACTACCGGCAGGGCATCGCCTTGCTGAAGGAGGCAAGACAGTTCTGGATGGTGCAACAGGACCTGCGCGCATTGGCGCGATTGCATCTGGCCCGAGGCGAGGCGGACGCGGCGTTGGCCCTGTTGGATGAAGCGCAGGCCGTGGGGAGCGAAATCGGCATGACGCAGCTCGATGTGTTGGACTGTGCGCTGCGGGCTCAGGCCCATGCCCGACAAGGGGATAAGAATGCCGCGCGGGCGTGGGCGCAGCGCGCGCTGGCCCACCTCGACCCCCAGGTGCGACGGGGTTATCTCGTCGCGTTTCTCTGCGCCCAGGTGTTGGAAGGGGTGGGAGACAGAACCCAGGCGGAGGAGGCCATGACCCGGGCGTGGACGCTGTTGCAAAACGCGCTCGCGGATTTCCCCCCTGAGCTGCAAGCCAGGAGCCTGGAGAGCATGCCCGACCATCGTCGCATCGCCCAGGCGCATCAGGCCAGAGTGCGGAAGACGCGCGTGCGGTTGGCCCGGACGGATGCGCCCCTGGGGCGTCCTTTGCGGGAGGATGAGTGGGTGGAGGTGGCGTGGACGGTGCACAGCCCGGAGGATGTCGGGGTGCGGGGCAAGGTGGCGCGACGCCAGCATCGACTCAGGCGGCTGCTGCGCGAGGCCGCGGCCCAGGGCGGCGCGCCCACGGTAGAGGACCTGGCCGCGGCGTTGGGCGTGAGTCGGGCCACCATCAAACGGGACCTGGCCGCGATGCGCAAGCGGGGCGAATCGGTCCGCACCCGGGGCAGCAAGGGGATGGGATGAGAGGCCCTCATGCTCACTGAGATTCATTGAGATTCGATGGAGATTTTTAAATGAGCCCGAGGCCAAACCTTGGGCTCATTTTTTTGAGACAGAGGGGAGATGGCGGGGGAGTAAACTGGCCTCGTAAAAACCATCGGCGTCGTTTGTATTGGCGCTTGCGAAGCCACCGTTGGCCGGGCAATCGGGATCGTAATGCGTCAAACGTAAATCGTGAAGCCCTTACGTATCACGCATTACGTGTTACGAAATCGGCTGCCAGCGGCAGGTTGGCTTGCGCGTTTACATCCTTTTTGGCGGGTCGCCGCTTATGGCGACTGTTCCGTAAATAACCCACTGATAGGGAGAACCACAGATAGAAGACACAAATAAAGGAAACACAAATGAAAGTCAGGTTTGCAGGCGGCAGGTCAACTGGCACAGCCTCACCTGCGACCTGCGACCTGCCCCTGGCGACCGCATTTTCATCCTTATTGGCGTGCAAGCGCTCATGGCGCCTGTTTACTGACCATGGACTGCTGATAGCAACCCCGTTTCCCCCGCGAGAAAGCCATATCCCCATGCCTCTCTCTCCCCAACATCGACGCGATACCTTCCTTGTCCGTATATGGCGCGAACCCGCCCCCTTTCAATCGGAAGCCATCGGGGCCTGGCGAGCCCACATCCAGCATGTGCAGAGCGGCGAAAGCCGCTATGTCGACGATATCGCATCCCTTATCGCCTTTTTCGAACAGTGGACGGGCGCTTTGCACGAGGATGACTCCCGTCCACAACACGCCATCTGAAGGATAGGAGAGACACCCTATGCGACGCTACTCATTCCTGACGCTCTTTCTGGTCCTGGCCCTCCTGCTCGCGGCCTGCGGTGGGGCGGCCGCGCCCGCGACGCCCGCGGCGTCGACAGAGGGCGATGCACCCGCGGCCGCGTCGTCCGACACGACGCCCGCCAAGCTGGAAATTCTCGAAGCCACCTTCGCTCATGGGCTGGATGAAAACATGGGGCCCATCGATCCCGGCAACACCTTCCAGCCCGATGAAACCATCTATCTCGCCATCAAGCTCAAGGGCAAACCCCGGGAGGGCGTGGTCTCCGCCCGGTTCATGTATGGCGATCAGGAGATCGCGGAGGCGTCGGTGGATATCGCGGAGTCGCTGAAGGAGCAAGGCGTGCTCCTGGTCATCGGGGGCAACACCCAGGTGGGGTTCACCCTCACCCACGACACCCCCTTCCCTCCGGGCGACGCATACAAGGCCAAGGTCTATCTCAATGGCAAACCCGCGGGCGAATATCCCTTTGTAGTGGCGGGCGAGGGCGCGGAAGCGCCCGTCTCGGAGGAGGGCGAGCAGGCGCAGGCCGAGCCCACCCAGTCCCCTCAAGAGGAGCCGCCCGCGCAGACCGGGCCCGCGGAACACAGCGTGGTCATCCACGCGTTGTGGTACGCCACCGAACCTTCAGGCAAAGCCGTTGGCGGGGTCAGCCCGGTGCGGGTGAGCGTGCGTCCTAGCCAGAACAAGGAGCTGCGCGTGGGCTTCTTCGAGGAGGAGGTGGGGGGTTCGGGCTCCATGTGGCGCTCCGCCGGCTGGACCGCCATGGTGGTTGCCAGTCAGTTGCTGGGCATCGACCCGCGCGATTACGAGTTCTCCTTCTCGGTGGGCGGCAACATCGACGGCCCCAGCGCGGGTGCCTATATGACCGTGGCCGCGCTGGCCGCGCTGCAAGGGCATGACGTGGCGCCGGACATCTTCATGACCGGAACCATCAATCCGGACGGCACCATCGGGCCGGTGGGAGGCATCCCGCAGAAGATCGAGGGCGCGGCCGCGAACGGGGCCAGGATCGTGCTGGTGCCCGCGGGCTCGCGCTACGACATGGATGCGAACACGGGCGAGCTGGTGGATGTGGTGGAAGTAGGCGAGCGGTCGGGCGTGGAGGTGCGGGAGGTGAGCACGGTGTATGAGGCGTATGAGCTCATCACCGGCCAGCCGCTGCCCCGACGCGCGGCCGGCGTCAGCTCCCCCCAACTGCCCCCGCGCGCCTTTGATCGCACCCGGGCCAAGGCTCAGGAGTGGCTGGCCCGCTATCAGGACGCCCGCGGCCGCATCAACAGCCTGGCCCCCGAGATCGTGAGCTTCTTCCAGGAGGAGCTGGCCGCGACCGATGAGGCCGCAGCCAACGCGGACAGCGCGTTGCAGCAAGGGCTGGCCGCGGTGGCCTACTCGCGGGCGGTCAACGCCACGGTGCAGGCCCAGGTCTGGCTGCTCATGGGCGAGATGATCCAGCGCTACGCCGCCACCGAGGACCTGAACAGCGTGGTGGAGTATCTGACGGCCACCCAATCCACCCTGGCGGAAAAGGACGCGGTGTTGGAGCTGCTGCGCACCGAGCAGCCCCGGTCCGCCAGCGATTATGTGGCCCTGTTCGACGCCTACACCAGCCTGGGGCAGGCCCAGGGGCTGGTGGTGCTGGCCGATAGCGTCATTCAGGAGTTGGTGAACGGCGCGGATGAGATGAGCGAGGAGGACCTGCTGGCCAAGCTCATGGAGGTGTCGGCCTACTATGTGCTGGCCCGCGATTTCGTCCAGCTGGCCCGCGACAGCGTGGACATCGGCTTCGGGTACGGCCAGGCGATGGACATCCCCGAGGAGCGGGTGCAGGCCATGTCGGAGCTGCTCCGCCACGCTGCGGACGCCAACCTCGATTATTTCGAAAGCGTCATCGTCGATCAAGTGGCCGAGGCCTGGGGCGTCCATCCCAAGGTGGCCAAGAGCCTGTTCATGAACTACGACTGGACCTATCTCTTCGCCACGGCCTCGGACATGGGCGTCAACGCGCTCAGCGCGGGCCTGGGCGATCCCAACGATGCGGCGCGGCTGGAGCTGGGCAACAGCATCAGCAACTACGCCCTCACCTCCGCTCTGGTGGCCAAGCATTACGCGCTGGGCGCGCAGATGGATGAAGAGGGAAACATCGTGAGCATCACTCGGGAGCGGGCGTTGGCCGACATGCTGGATCTCGCGGATCAGCGGGCCCGGGAGCTCATCGCCTACAACGGCGACGACACGCCCGTCATGGCCATCCTCTATTACGAAAACGCCCGGCTGGAGCGCCAAGGCGGGCCCGAAGACCAGCTCGACGCCTTGCAAGACTACTGGACCGCGGCCGCGCTGGCCAGCGTGCAGGCCTATCTTGCCGGAAAATGATGATTGGCGTCGTTTGCGAAAAGGGTGCTGCGGCAACGCTGGCCGAGCGCTTAACCACGTCATGCGTAAAACGTAAAACGTGAGCGCGTCGCACATCACGGATTACGCAATACGCAATACAGAAAACGCAGTACGGAATCAGCTCACCGCACCAGGTTGGCTGGATCCGCTGAATCGCCATGTGACGTCAGAAAACCCACTCAACGCATTGGAGGAAGCCATGAAACATCTTTTTGCCCTCGCCGTGTTGGTCGCACTTCTTTTGACCAGCGCCTTTCTCGGAGCCATGGTCGATGGCCCCGATCATGTCTACGCCCAGGAAGGCCCTTCGCTGGGGCGCGTGAGTCAGCAGACGGCCATCGGCTCCGCGTTCACCTACCAGGGCAGGCTGCTGGACAACGGCCAGCCGGTGGATGGCGTGGCCTGCCAGTTCCTTTTCACCCTGTGGGACGCGGCCTCGGGCGGCAGTCAGCTGGCCACCGCGGACGCGACCGCCAATCTCAGCCAGGGCTACTTCAGCGTCGAAGTGGATTTTGGCCAGGATGCGTTCACCGGCGATCCCCGCTGGATGAGCGTGAACGTGCGCTGTCCCGCGTATCAGGGTTCGTGGCAGGCGTTGCAGGGCCGTATTGCCGTGAACCCCGCGCCCTACGCTATGGTGGCGCAAACCCTGCCGCCGGGCGCGGTCATCAAGGATGGTGCGGGCGCCGAGTTGGGCCTCTACGCCCAAAGCGGCGGCGATTGGACCCTCCCCCTGGATGTCGCCCTGAAAAAATCGGGCCTGTGGGGCGATTCTCAGACCGAAGATGGCGTCATCGGCACCTCCCAGTGGGGCAACGCCCTCTACGGCTATTCCCAATACGGCAACGCGCTCTATGCGGACGGGAACGCGCACGTGGAAGGCGCGCTGACCTGGCGGGCCCAAACCGGCGCCATCTCGGTGGCTCCGGCCGCGTTTCAACCCCAACACGACGCCCGCTACAGCAATCTGGGCTTTATGCTGGTCAATAATGACGTGGACGAAAGGGAATGGACCGCGCCGGTGCAATTGCCCAATCACGCGCGCGTGACCCAAATCACCGCCTGCTGGCGAGACGGCCATGATGAGACCGCGCAAATCACCCTGGCGCGCCGGAAACTCGTGGGGGGCGACCTGGACGTCCGGGACAACCTGGGCTCCCTCTTTTCCCGAGGAGGCTACAACTCCATCATCCAGGGGTGTGATTCGGCGGATGTGATTCAGAACGCGGAGGTGGACAACGCGCAATACGCCTATTACATCACCCTGCGCCTGCCCCAGCATGGCGGCGACGCCGAACCCATGGAGTTCTACGGCGTCATTATCGAATACCAGTTCTCCCAGCCCTATTGAGCGACATCGCGTTGAAACGAGGCTATGATGCGTAACCTACGACGATTTTTTCACCATGCCGGGATGGCGCGTCGGCGAATCCTGGCTCTGGCCTTGCTGGCGGCGCTGGCGGCGATGGGCCTGCTGGCGGGCGTAGCGCTCGCCCAATCGGGCGGAGGGCTGGACCTCTCCTGGTGGACCCTCGACGGCGGCGGGGGGATGTTGCAGGGCGGGAGCTACGCGTTGTCGGGCAGTGTGGGCCAGCCCGACGGGGCCGGACCGCTGACCGGCGGCGGCTACGCCCTCTACGGCGGATTCTGGTCGCCCCAGGCCGCGACCGGGGTCACGCCGACGCCCACGCCTGGCTCCGGGTGTCCCGATCCCTACGAACCCAACGATGACTACGCCCAGGCCCAGTCCATCTCGCCCGGCAGTCCCATCCAGGCCTACATCTGCACCGATCAGGATGCCGATTTCTTCAAGTTCCAAGTCACCGCGGGCCAGCGCATCACCATCGACCTGACGGACATCCCCGCGGGAACGGATTACGACCTCTGGCTGAGCGATCCCGGCCAGAATCAGGTGGCCAGCTCGACGAATTCGGGTCAGGCTGATGAGCGCATCGAGCACACCGCGGCCAGCAGCGGCGTCTATTACGTGAGCATCTCCCCTTACGCCGGCTCCAGCGCCACGCAACCTTATCGCCTGCGCGTCGCGCTCTCGGGCGGCGGCTCCACCCCCGCGCCCCAACGTCTCTACCTCCCCATCATCTCGCGACGGCGCTGAGCTTCCCCCGACACCGCATCATCAAGCCCTCCCGATCATGGTCGATGGGGAGGGCTTTGTGTTGGGGCCGGGCGTTTTGGGCCTCCGCCGCGCGCGCCTTGCCAGGGATGGCGAAAGCGTGTACAATAGGAGTGACGCAACGCGTCACAGGAGGTCAGCCATGTCTGATCAACACATCACCACCTTCACTACCCGCGACGGCCAGAAGATCGTTGTGCGGCGGATGCTGCCCGCCGACGTCAACCACCTGGCCCGCATCTACCGCCATCTCAGCCCCGAAAGCCTTTATCTGCGCTTCCAGGAGCTCGCGACCGATCTGCCGCCGTTGCGGGTTTTGGAAGAGGCGCGCAAGCTGGCGGCGATCGGCTACGCTCGGGGGAAGGGCTTGCTGGCCTTCGTGGAGCGGCCCGATGGCGGCAGAGAGCCCATTGCCGGGGCGCGTTATCTGCGCGTCGGGCCCCACGCGGCCGAGGTTTCCATCACCGTGCGGGACGATTTTCAGAGAAAAGGCGTGGGCAAGCAACTGCTGGCGCTGTTATTGCGCGAGGCGCGCCGCGATGGCATTCGCAAGATCACGGCCAACGTCAGCGCTCAAAACCAGGCCGCGCTTCATCTGCTCAACCAATATCCCCTCCCCATCCGTCGCCAGCACTACGGCTCTGAGCTTTACCTTGAGGCGGACATCACCAACCTGGAGTTTATCGAGCCAGTGATAGCTTTTGGAAAAGCCATGGCCCCAGGCCCGAGACGACGAACCCCACCAGCGCGTAGCGCAGGAAGCGGATGGTCTGAAGCGCGAGGTAAGAATCAAGGGGTAGGGCGTCCAAAATGAGCTTGGGGCCAACATAGAAAATCGCCAACAGGATCAGCCCCGCCAGAAAACGGAGGATGCGCCTGGACCAGGGGCTTTCCACCCGAAAGTGCAGGCGCTTCACATCCCACGCCAGGCCCGCCAGCATGCCGAACAACAGCCCGCTCAGTTGCACGGCGCTGGCCGCGGGCCAGAAAGGGCTTTCGGGGTCGATGGGGAAGATGGCCAGCAAGAGGAGGGAAAAGGCGAAGGCTGCCATCAGCATCATGCCCGCGGGCCATGTCCGCACTCGGGGCTCCAGCCTGGGAAGGCCCCAAAGCAACGCCGCGGCCACCAACAAACCTGCGATCCAGCCGCCGATGACGTCGGAGGGATAATGCACGCCCAGGTAGATGCGCGAAAACCCGATGGAGAAGGCGAGCAGGCCGGCGAGCGCCCAGAACCAGGCCCGACGCGCCAGCGCGGCCAGGGTTCCCCACACGCCCATGGCCGTGGTCGCGTGGCCACTGATGAAGCCGGGGGAGGTCTCATGCCAGAACTTCTGCACGGGCGGCGAAGGCGGCCGGGGGATGTTCAACGTCCATTTGATAAAGCCCGACACATAGCTGGAGAAAACCAGCGCCAGCGCGGTCATCACCCCCCAGCGCTTGGACAGCGTCCAATAAATGAAGGGCATGGCCAGCAGAAAGAAATACTCCGTCCCCAGGAAACTGAAGAACCGCATGAGCGCGGTCATTCCATCTGACTGGAATGTCCCCTGCACCCACAAAATGAAAGGGATGCTGGCCTCATTGATATGTTGCAGCCATTGGATCATGATGCGCTCTCCTTGGTGTAGGAGTCGGGGTTGACGTAGTCAAGTAGACCGGGAGCCCGGTTGACCCGTAGACCGGTTTGGCGCAGGCGCCTTTCCCGATCTGCCGGCATCCTGTTGTCCTGGTCTACCGGCGTCCAGGGCTATTGGGCGCCCGAATCTGCGAGTTCTTGATGCTGATAGGCGTCGTACAGGCTGAAACCGCCCACCAGTGCACATCCTATCGCCAGCCAGAAGAGCATGGCCGGGATGCCGATGAGGTCGGCCAGGGTGGCGGCAATGAGCAGCGGGGCCAGACCCACCAGCGAGGCCATCATGAACTGCACGGTAAAGACTCGGCCCCGCAGCGCGGGCGGGGTGCGGCGTTGCAGTTCGGTCTGGGCCAGGGTGTTGATGATGTAGAGACTGAAGCCCAGGGGCAGCATGGTGATGGCCACCAGGAGCATGGTGGTGCTGACGTGTTCCGAAACCTGCACGTTGGGGATGCGCGAGGCCGTGTAATCGAAGCTGATCAGCGCCAACATGCCGAAGGAAAGGGTGGTGAGGATGAGCATGGCGCTTTGCATCCATCGCACGGGAATCAGATTGCCGACTTTGCCCAGAAACAGGATGGCCAGCAACATGCCCGCGCCCGCCGGCGCGAAGATGTACACGGCATCCTCGGGCGCGAGGCCCAAGACCCGGGCGCTGAACCCGGGCGCGATCATAGCCAGGATCATCAACAGGGAGGCCACCAGGGTGAGCTGAATCACCGCCAGGTAGATGGGGCGGTGGGTGACCACGAACACCCATCCTTCTCGCACCTCCCGCCACATTTTGCTCATGGAGGTCATCTTTTCCCCATGCCGATGCCCGCGGTCTCGGGGCAGCTTGATGACCAGCAGGAAGGCCACGAGATAGAACGCGCCCATCAGCGTGAACGCGCCCGTCAGGCCCAGCAATTTGACGGCCGCAGGCGCAATGATGATCAATCCCACCAGTTGGGCCAGGGCCGAGGTGATGTTAAAGAGGGAATTGGATACGACCAGCCTGTCTTCCCCCACCAGCAGAGGCAGCTTGGCCAACACGGCCGGATTGTAAAACGACCCCATGGACGAGCCCAAAAACGTGATGGTGTACACGATGAGAAGGAGCGCGGTGGGGAAATCTTGCAACCAGTGGAGCGTGAAAATATAGCTGATGGCGAGAATCGCCCGAAACAGGTTGGAGAAAATGATGATGTATTTTTTGGGCACGCGATCGATGACCGTGCCCGCGACGAAGGAAAAGATCACCGGCGGCAGGCTAAACGCGGCGATCATCAGCCCAATTTGCAGGCTCTGCCCCGTCAACCGCTCGATGAGCACCAATTGGACGAAATGAATGCCGTTTTGTGCGGTCAGCGAAAGGAGTTGCGCCAGCCACAACCTTCTGAACGCGGGGATTTTGAGAACAGGTTTGTATTCGGAGATGGCGGAGGTCATTGGAGAGGTCAGTCAGTGGGTTCCATATCCGACGCGCGGGCGACGATTTTCTTCAACGAGCGGCGGAATTTATCTCGAGGCAACATCAAGCGCCTCCGGCAGGTCGTGCAAACCAGGCCGATGTCTGCGCCCGTGCGCACCACCCGCCATTCCCAACCGCCGCAGGGATGTTTTTTCCTCAGTCGAACCACGTCACCGACGTGGATGTCGATGTATTCGGGCCTGTTCATGGCTGTTTCGAAAATAGAAATCTCACGCAAAGCCGCCAGGGCGCAAAGGAAGAAAGAAGCAAGGGGAAGAAAGGTTTGCAGGTGGCAAGTCGCAAGTGGCAAGTGGACTTGCGCAGTCCCACCTGCCACCTGCTACTTGCCACCATTTTCATCGTATCGGCGGGCTGCCGACCGTGGCGCCTGCTTCGTAAATAGACGTTGGCGTCGTTGGCGGAGACCTTCTCATAGCCAGCG
>CAZDCN010000005.1:0-17725 GCA_964503945.1 uncultured Caldilineales bacterium | reverse complement strand
TTGCTGTTGGCCACAAAGTATTCGAAGTCGGTGGCCTCGAAGTATTGCAGGTCGGGCTCCAGGTAATGGTTGATGAGCGCATGGGCCGCGTTGGGCATCTTGGCGCCTTTCAAGATGCTGTAGCCGCACACCCAGGAGAAGGCGCCCTCTTGCGGGGAGATGTATTCCACAGGGATGCCCTCCTCCTCGCTGAGGACGTTGGCGTCCGCGGTCCAGCCGAAGGAGATCCAGGCGTCGCCCGATTTGAACAGCTCCTGCACCTCCTCATCCGATTCGAAGTAGGTGAGCAGCAGGGGTTTCTGTTCGATGAGTTTCTGTTTAGCGGCCTCAAGCTGTTCGTCGGTGAGGTTGAAGGGGTCCTCATAGCCCAAGGCCAGGGCGGCGATGGCGATGGCGTTGCGGGCGTAATCCTGCATGACGATATGGCCCGCGTATTGTTCGTTCCACAGGTCGTTCCAGGAGGTCGGTGGCGGATCGATTTTATCCGTGCGATACATCAAGCCCTCCAAGCCCGCGTCCACTGGGACCATCCACACCTGATTCTCTCCTGCCTGGATCTCGGGCATCTCCCGGAAGAAGGGGAAGACATCGGGCCAGTAGGCGATTTTGTTGGTGTCCACCGGCTCGATCATATCGAGCTTGCGCAGGATGGGGATGTAGTCCACGCAGGCGTTGAGCACATCGGCCTGGTAGCCGCCGCGTAATTTGGCGATGGCTTCGTCCAGCTCGCCATAGACCGCGGTTTTGAGCTCTACCTGAGGATAGGCTTCCCGAAAACCGTCCAGGAAGAAGTCGGTCACGGTCTCCTCGTAGCTGTACAGCACCAGCGGGCCCGATTCAACCTGTGGGCCGCTCTCTGCTGGTTTTGGCTCCGCGGGTTTTTCCGTGGGTTGCGCTTCGGTGGGCGTCGTGGCGGCGGGCGGCTCTTGAGCCGGGGCTTGGGTGGGTTGGGTCTGCTGACAGGCGACCAGAGCGATGCTCAAGACCAACGTGATGAGGGTGAGAATAAACAACTTTTTCATCAAGGCCTCCTTTGGGGTGTGAAAAACGAGGGACCAATAATGAAGCGACGTCTTATCCGTTATCCTTTGTTCGTTGTTCGTTGTTCGTTGTTCGTTATATCGGGCCAGGAATAAATCTCTTTGACGATTTTCAGATACATAAAAGTCTCGGTTTCGCGGATGCCCTCGATGGTGCGCAGGCGATGGGTGAGGAAATCGAGGAGATGGGCGTTGTCGCGAAAAACGACCTCCGCGAAGAGGTCGTACGCGCCCGCGGTGAGCACCAGGTAGATGACTTCCTCCAGCGAGGCTACTTTCTCCGCTACGTCGTTCAAGCGGGCCCCTTCCACTTTGATGCCGATCATGGCCATGGTGGAAAAGCCCAGGAGGAGGGGGTTGGTCACGGCCACCACCTGCAAAACCCCTTCGCGGAGCAATCGCTGATAGCGCTGGCGGATCATGCCGGTGGACACGCCCAGGCGTTGGGCGATCTGGGCGAAGGGTGTGCGGCCGTCTCTTTTTAACGCCAAGATGATATCAAGATCGATTTGATCGAGCTTGACAGGAGAGTGGCTGGCAATGGGGTTTTGTGGAGGCGTGTTCATGGATTCGCGTTTTTGTGTTGCCGACAAATGTTAAATTCGCACTGTTAAGTAGTATTTTATCACAAAAATTTATGAAAATCAAGATAGTATTGCATATTTGTTATGAAAGCAATTGATTTTATGACAGAATGTTGCCATTGCATTGCAGGGCGGTTTGCGAGTTTGCGATCTGAACATTTGGGAGAACAAAAAAGACCGATAGCCATGCGACTATCGGTCCTGAAACTCGTAGCTGTCGGTGGTTCTTGGTGAGACGTATTTGGGAGATGAATAATGGGCTACTGGGCGGCTTTGATTTCGTCCCACATACGCTGGTAGACGCTTTCGAATTCGCCCAGAGGCTTGATTAAGCGCAGTTTGGTGCGAACCTCTTCCGGTGGGAAGATGATGGGATTGCCTGTATATTCTTCGTCCATTTCCGCCAGTGCGGCTTTGTTGGGCGTAGCGTAATAGGTGTAGTCGGCCAGCATGGCGCCGATATCGGGCCGCAGCACAAAGTTGATGTACATCTCTGCCGCCAGTTTTTCTTCGGGAGTTGCTGTGGCCGGGATGCACATATTGTCGATCCAGATGGTGCCGCCTTCTTCGGGAATCAGGTAGCCGATGTTGCCGAATTCATCATCCGCTTGCAGAAAATCGCCGTTCCAGCCATGGGCGACCAGGTTTTCGCCACTTCCGATGAGTTCTTCGTAGGTGTCGCTGTCAAAACCGGAAACGCCTTTTTTGGCCTTGATCAGAAGGTCTCGGGCTTCGGCCAATTGGGCCTCATCGGTGCTGTTGTTATCATATCCGAGGTAAATGAGGGCGGCGGAGAAGACTTCTCGAACGTCATCGAGCAAGGTCGTGCGGCCATACCAGGGATCGCTTTCTTGCGCTTCAAAGATCTGTTTCCAGCTGGTGGGAGGATTGTCGAGTTGTTCCTTGTTATAACCAATGCCGGTGGTTCCCCAAAGGTAGGTGGCGCAGTATTCGTTCCCTGGATCGTAATACATTTTCGTGAATTCTTCATCCAGGTTTTTGAGGTTGGGAATGTTGTTGTGATCCAGTTTGGCCAACATGCCTTCTTCGATCATGATGGCAACGGTATAGTCTGAAGGAACAATGAGAGCGTAACCTGCGGCTCCGCCTTGAAGTTTGGCCAGCAGGTCTTCGTTGCTGGAGAAGTTGTCTTCAATGATTTTGATGCCTGTTTCTTGTTCGAACAGGTCATACATTTCGGGAGCTACATAGTCTGACCAGTTGTAAATGACAATTTCTTTGGCTGGCTTGACGCCCGCTTGGCTGGGCGCTTCGGTGGCTGCGGGGGCTTCGGTAGGTGGCGCTGGCGGCGCTTCGGTGGCTGGAGCGCTGCAGGCGGCCAGGGTCATCATGACAATAATGATGAAGACCATCAGGGTGAAGAGGAGGTTGCGTTTCATGGTTCTTCTCCTTTTGGAAATGGGATAGGGGGATGATTGGGTGAAGAATGCGTTATTGGAGTCGGGCAATGTTAGAAGCCCATTTGCACGGTTTCGTCATCGCCAGAGCGGGTGCGGAGTAGAATGGAGATAATCACCAGGGATAGGGAGACGGCCAACATCAGGGTGGAGACGGCGTTGATTTTCGGAGTGACGCCTTTTTTGATCATGCCGAAGACTCGGACAGGAAGTGTGTTGAATCCGGCCCCGCTGGTAAAGAAGGTGATCACAAAGTCATCTAGAGAGAGGGTGAAGGCCAAGAGAGCTCCGCCGATAATCCCCGGCATTAGCATGGGCAGCGTAATGCGTTGAAAGGTTCGCCAGGCATCGGCGTAGAGGTCCTGGGCGGCTTCCTCCAGGGTGCGATCCATCTGAGCCAATCGAGCCCTGACAACGATGGCGACGAAGGAGATGTTAAATGCGACGTGACCAATAATGACTGAATAAGGCACTGCCAGCTTGACTCCAAAGAATTGGACTTTCCATGGGGTGAATCCGATGCCCGACATATTGAAAAAGAGCAAGAGCATGATTGCCATGGCGATGTCAGGAATGATGACGGGGAGATAAAACATGGAGTCAACCGCGGTTTTGCCTCGGAATTGGTATCGTTCCAGTCCAAGAGCTGCCAGCGTGCCAAGCACCGTGGCAATGGCAGTAGATACAACCGCCAGGAAAAGGCTGTTCCAGACCGAGAGCATGATCCGATCGTCCTGGAACATTTCGGCGTACCATTGAAAGCTGAAGCCGGTCCATTTGCTGACGGAGCGGGATTCGTTGAACGAGAAGACGACCAGAATGACGATGGGAAGGTAGAGAAAGGCGAAGGCCAGGAGGCCGTAGGTGGTGAGGCCCCAACCGCCCAATCGGGCTTTGATGCGCTCCCATCGTTCATGATAGGCCAGTTCGGGGGTCTCGATGCTCATGTTACAATCTCCGACGTGGTGGTCCAGCGGAAGTAAATCAGCGTGGCGATGAGCATGGCGATCATCATGACCATGGAGAGGGCGGAGCCAAAGGGCCAGTCGTGCGCGCCCAGGAATTGGTTGCTGATGATGTTGCCGATCATTAGGGATTTGCCGCCGCCGAGGATGGCGGGCGTGACAAAGGCTCCGAGGGAGGGAATGAAAACGAGCATTGAGCCAGCGACCACGCCTGGGATGGAAAGGGGCCAGGTGACACGGCGGAAGGCGTTGAAGCTGGAGGCGTACAGGTCGCGGGCCGCCTCCAGCAGGCTTTTGTCCAGACGTTCTAACGCGGCGTAGATAGGCAAGACCATCACGGGTAACCAACCATACACCAAGCCCAAAATGATGGCAAAATCATTGCCGAACAGGGGCAACGGCTTTTGGATGAAGCCCCATTGCATCAGGCTGACGTTGATCAACCCAGTGTGGGTGCGAAGCAGCGTCAGCCATGCGTAGGTGCGAATGAGGAAGTTGGTCCAGAAGGGGATCATGAGGGCGAAGACCAGCGCGTTGCGTCGGCTGGACGGGCTGTTGGCGATGAAATAAGCCAGGGGATAGCCCAGAAGCAGGGTGATGAGGGTGGTGACGATGGCGATGTAGAAGGAGCGCAGGAAGGTCTTGAAGTAGAGGGGATCGAAGACCCGGCGGATGTTTTCCAGGGTGAAAATCCATTCCACGCCGCCATATTTGCCCCGCTCCAGAAAGCTGTAAATGAAGACGATGAGCAGGGGGGCCATGAAGAAGATGAGGAGGAAGGCGGCGGGGATAGCTAGTAGCAGCCAGGCCTGCAATTCGGGGTTGCGTCGCAATCGTTCCATGCTGGCTCACTCCTTGAGGACCCGGGCGTGGGCTGCATTCCAGGTGACGATGGCATGTTCGCCGATCTCCCAGGGTTCTTCGCCCACGTAGATGTTTTGCAGCCGCACCACCACTTCGGAGCCATCCCCCAACATGACGGTGTGACGCGTGTCGGTGCCCACGTAGACGAGATGGGTTACCGACCCGGGCACATACGCGATCTCCTGCGAGGGACTTTGGGGCTTTTCTTTGGGCTCCAGCAGGTCCATCTTCTCGGGCCGGATGGAGAGGACCGCGTTATCGCCCACGGAAAGCCCTTCCTCGATCCATCCCGCTTTCACTTGCTGGCCCGTGCCCAGGGCGACCACAACCTCGGGCGAGACGCTCACCACCTTCACGGGGATGAAGTTGGTTTCACCGATGAAATCGGCCACGAAGCGGTCGGCCGGATGTTCATAGATGGCTTCGGGATCGCCCACCTGATGCACGATGCCATTGTTCATCACGGCGATGCGGTCGGACATAGTCAGGGCTTCCTCCTGATCGTGGGTCACATAGATGAAGGTAATGCCCACTTCCTCTTGCAGGGCCTTGAGTTCGATCTGCATGGCCTTGCGTAGCTTCAGGTCCAGCGCGCCCAGGGGTTCGTCCAGCAGCAGGACTTCGGGGCGGTTGACCAGAGCCCGGGCCAGGGCCACCCGTTGTTGCTGCCCGCCCGAGAGCTGTTTGGGCCGACGATTGGCCATGCCCGCCAGTCGCACCATGCTCAGCGCCTCCTCAACCCGGCGCTGGATCTCCTCCTTGGGCGTCTTTCGCATCTCCAGGCCGAAAGCCACGTTCTCGGCCACCGTCATGTGAGGGAAGAGCGCGTAGTTCTGGAAGACGGTGTTCACCGGGCGTTTGTTGGGTGGGCGATAGCCCTGTCGTTCACCGTGGATGTAGATTTCGCCTTGGGTGGGCATTTCAAAGCCGGCGATCATTCGTAAGGTGGTTGTTTTCCCACAACCGCTGGGGCCGAGTAACGAGAAAAATTCCCCGTCTCGGATTTGAAGGGAGACGTGGTTGACTGCAATGACATCTCCAAATTGCTTGACTACGTCGTGCAACTCGACCGCATAGGGTTCGCTCATAAAACCTCCTCTTTTGGCTGAAAATAGGGATCGGCCCCATAGGCCATTTTGATGGTCCGCAAAATGAAAAAGCTTTGGGTCTGAGCCACCCCTGGAATTTTTCGCAATTGCTGGTTGAGAAACTGGGTGAAGTGCTCCCGATCCCGACAGATCACTTCCACCATCAAATCGAATCCTCCAGACACCATAATGAGATAGCTGACTTCGGGAAACCGGGCAATCTGACGAGCCACCTCCTCCACATCAGCGTTTTGAATGTTTACTCCGACCATTGCCGGCGCATCATACCCCATCCGCACTGGATCAATGAGCCCCACAATCTGCATTACCCCATACTCCATCATCCGCGCCACGCGATTGCGCACTGTGCCTTCGGAGACCGATAACGCTTGCGCGATTTCGGTGTAGGGTTTGCGACCATCCGACCGCAGCAATTCCAGAATGGCGAGGTCGAGTTCGTCAGGTTGGAACATGATATGGATCCGATTCCCATGTGCCAGCGTCCAGGCGAACTCAATTCGGGCGCTGACGCATCAATTTGTGAAATGCGAAAGAATGTCGGGTAGTTTACTACGATATTCGTAGTGTTGCAAATTAAGTTTTATGGTATTCGTAATGTTATGCCAAAAGCCACACAGCGGTTAGCACATTACGCTTCGCATTGCCATCCGCTCTCGTCCCTTCTTCCTTTTGACAGGCTCTGGCCTAGCGCCTATACTGAGCGCGTAGCAACCTCTTAGTCTGGAAATCTGTATGAAAACGCCCACGCACGCTGAGAACACGGCGGTTCACATCCACCCATCTCCCGAGGAATCGCCCTCGTTGTTAACGAGATTTTGGCGGACATTAACTCATCCGATGCTGTTGGGAGTCTTGACGGCGCTGACAGTGAGTGTTCTGGCCGCAGACCTCTGGCTGCCTCAACTCCCCACGGCTCTGACCAGCGATCCTGTGGCCGCGACGGCCTGGCTGAATGATGCAGCAGCGAGGATTCCGGGGGGGACATTGTTGCAATCGCTGGGCGCGTTCGATCTGGCTCATAACCTGGCATTGCGCGTGTTGTTGCCTTTGCAGGCGGCGGTGTTGTTATTGCACCTTGTTGGCGGCGTGTTGCGGGCCTGGGACGCGCGTCGGCTTCATCCCCCAAATCGTTGGTTGCCCGGGCTGAAGACCTGGGAGGCTATGCTGTCGCCCGCGCCGAATGCCGTTTCTTTGCGCGTCCCCTGCGCCTCCCTCTGCTCCTCCCCGCGTAGCGACGCCGCCTCGGAGGACGATGGAGAGATGGAATGGTGTGACTGCCATTATCGGATGCAATGGCTGGCTCTGGCATGGGAGTTGGGGCTGTTGCTGGCATTGATGGCGTTGTTGATGAATCTTTATAGCGGCTGGCAGGTCGCCCCCATCGTTCTGGATCCAGGCCAGAGCGCCTCTCTCGCGCCTTATGCCGATAAAGACGTCTCCTTGAGTGAGGACGCGACCCACATTGCCATTTGTTGCCCTCCTGCCAGCGCTTTGGTGACGCAAGGAAGCGTGGGAACAGAAGGGGTGCGGGCGCATGTGGTGTCGTCTGGACAGGCGGTGCAGGTCATACTGACTCGCAGAGGGCGCCCGCTTCAACTCCAAGCCATTGAGGAAAACGCGCATGTCGCTCGCCAGCTTGTCGTTCACTTCCCAAAAGTGCGGAGCGAACGCGTTATCGCTGCGCCTGAGGTCAATCTTGCCTTCCGTCTTGTGGCGTTGGATGAGGGCGGTGTGCGCGTTCAGGCTCTGGACGCCCAAAATCAGACGCTTTTCTCGCAGGATGTCCATGGGGCTAGCGATCTGCCTGTGGGCGATGACCTCATGCTGCGGGTCCATCCTACATCTTACGTGACGTTGCGGGTGCAAGGTCGGCCATGGACGTGGCTGCTGTGGCCCGCCGGTCTGTTGCTGCTGTTAGGAATTTTCGTCTCTTGGCGATGGCCCTTCTGGCGGGCGGGGATGCGCAAAAACGAGGCGGGGGTCAGTTTGCGATGGCAGGGCGTCGCAAGCACCCGCCGCAGGTTCCATCATCTTTTGCACCTGCTCTCTGCTGAAGGTGAAACGCAAATTCGCTCTCACACTGACACATCCACGCACTGACACGCTGAAACGCCATGACACTCTCTCCTATCGTTGTTGGCATCGCTGGCGGCAGCGGTTCTGGCAAAACCACGGTGGTGCATCGCATTCTCGACCGGGTGGGCTGGGACCGGATTGCCTATCTGCCTCATGACGCCTACTACAAAGACGCTTCGCATCTTCCTTGGAGCCAGCGCATCCATCTGAATTACGACCATCCCAAATCCCTCGACAACGATCTCCTCATTGAACACATACGAATGCTGCTCCGCGGCGAAGCGGTCGAAGCTCCCATCTATGACTTCTCCACGCACACTCGTAAGGCCGATACTCGACGCGTTTTGCCCAGCCCCGTCATCCTGGTGGAAGGCATCCTTGTCTTCGTGGATCCCCGGCTGCGGGAATTGATGGATATCAAGATCTACGTGGACACGGCCGCGGATGAGCGGTTCATTCGCCGTTTGTTGCGTGATATCAAGGAGCGCGGGCGCACTGTGGAATCAGTTGTTGAGCAATATCAGACCACGGTGCGCCCCATGCACCTGAAATTTGTTGAGCCATCTAAGCAATACGCGGACATCATTATCCCTGAGGGCGGACATAATGATGTAGCCATGGAGATGGTTATTGGACGCATCGAGGCGCTGCTGGCCGCACATGAGATCGGGCAATAGTGTCATTTCGGTCGAACCCAGCCCGGTGCGGCGCTAGTCAACGGGGGTGAGGCTCTGGTCTTGCAGGTTGAAGGTGAAGTCGGGCGCGACCAGGGCAATGAGTCTGTCACCTGCTTGGGGCGAGTAAGGCTCGTCCACGGTGATGATCTTCAGTGCAGCGTTGTTGCGAATCACAAACAGTGGGATGACTTGGTCGCGAGGGCCCTCAGCCAGGGTGTGAACATCTTGGGGCATGGCCAGAAAAACAATTGTCAATTTCCACCCTTGCTCGAAGCGTTCGTTCAGCTTGCGGAAGGTCAAGTCGGTCCCGAAAAGCAGCCGTCCCACCAGATGCGTTGGCAGGCCATCGCTGTGGAGCCCTGCCATAGATTGAGGGGGAAGTTGATAGACGTTGGATCGTCCGAAAATATCCGTCATGTGCAGGCAAGCGAGGGAATTCACCTCGTCGTTGGAGGTCAGCGCCAGCAGTCTGCCCACGCCGCCTAGGTCGATCTCTTCGATGAATTCTTCATAGAGGACATTGCCGCAATGCACATGGAGATCTTCCGATTCGGCGAGGCTGCAATTTCGGGGGTTCGTGTCGATGAGCACGATTTTGAAGCCCGCTTCCTGCAAGACCTTCGCTAGCATGCGGGCGCCTCTATGCGCACCCACCATCAGCATCCCCTGGGGATCGACCTGCGCCAATCCCAGGCGTCGGGCGAGGGGGCCTGCGGTGAGTCCATAGATAAGCACGGTGCCGATGATGACAAGAAAGGTGAGTGAAACCAGCATATCGGCGTGGGGATAGCCCACATGCGCCAGTTCGATGGCGAAGATGGAGGCCACGGAAGCGGCGACGATACCGCGGGGAGCCATCCAGGCAAGAAATGCTTTTTCCGACAGAGTAAGCGGAGAGCCTAGTGTGGAGAAGAGAACGCTAAAAGGCCGCGCCAAAAGGATAATTACTGCCAAAAATGCCAGCGCTGGCCACCCTAATCCCAGGATGTCTCCCAGTTGCAGACGCGCTGCCAGCAGGACGAAGATGCTGGAGGTCAGCAGCACCCCCAGGTCTTCTTTGAATTCGATGATATGTTTGATGGCGACGACCTTTTGATTGGCTAGCACCATACCCATGATGGTAGTCGCCAGGAGGCCCGATTCGGGCGCAAGCAGGTTGGATAGGGCGAAAACGACGATCACCGCCATCAACGTGACTGCGTTTTGGAGATGGTCGGGGATGAGATAATGTTTGAGTAGATAGGCCAGCCCTCGCGCCCCCGCCCACCCCAACGCGATGCCAATAGCAATGATGGTGAACAGGCTGATTACTGCTCCCCCTGTGGCTTCGCGCAAGTTGGTCTGCAAAATAACATCGAACACCAGCAATGCCAGGATGGCGCCCACGGGATCGATGAGGATGCCCTCCCAGCGCAAGATGGAACCCACGGGCCCCTCGGGGCGCACATCGCGCAGCAGAGGCAGGATGACGGTCGGCCCGCTGACGATGAGGATGGCTCCCAGAACCAGAGCCAGCTGGAAATCGAGCTTGATGATGAAATAGGCTGCTGCAGTGCTTACCGCCCAGGTGATTAGCGCACCGATGGAAATTAAACTCCAGACGACGCGCTTGATCTCGGGCAGATCCTTGAATCGCAGTCCCAGCCCCCCTTCGAACAGAATGATTCCAACCGCAAGAGAAACCAGAGGAAAAAGAAGCTCTCCGAACAGGTTATCAGGATTGATGAACCCGAAAATGGGGCCGATGAGCAGGCCAAAGACCAGGAGCAAAAGGATGGAGGGGATGTGCAGACGCCAGGCCAGCCACTGGGCTAAAATGCCCGCCAGGATGATGATAGCCAGCCCTAGGACAAAATCTATGGTCATGGTTCAACCTTTGGGAATTTATGGATAAATGCCTCGCGCCTCTACGGCGTCCACGACGCGCTGAATGGCGATCGTGTAAGCCGCGGTGCGCATGTCGATCTTTTGCTGGCGAGATGCGCCCCACACCTGTTCGAAAGCTTCGATCATGAGCCGACGCAGCCGGGACAGGATTTCCTCCTCGGACCAGAAGAAGGATTGCAGGCTCTGCACCCATTCGAAGTAAGAAACCAGGACGCCGCCCGCGTTGCAAAGAATGTCGGGCACGAACTCGACGCCTCGTTCCAGCAAGATTTGTTCCCCTTCCAGGGTGCAAGGACCGTTGGCGCCCTCGGCGATGATACGGGCCTGTACGTCAGGGGCCACAAGCTCGTCGATCTGACCTTCCAAGGCCGCAGGGATGAGCACATCGCATGGAGCGACCAGCGCATCGCGGTTGCCGATACGGTCTCCGTCGGGGTAATCCACCACCGTGCCCGTCCGGGCTACGTGCTCCAGCAAGTTGCTGATGTTTAAGCCGTTTTCATTGTAGATGCCTCCGTGGACGTCGCTGACGGCCACAATCTTGCACCCTTCCTCCCACATCTTTTTCGCCGCCACTGAGCCCACATTGCCGAAGCCCTGTACAGCCACCCGCGTGGCTTCCGGTTTCATCCCCAGTTTGTTCATCATGGCCATGGCGGTGATGGTGACGCCGATGCCCGTCGCCTCGGTGCGGCCCTCAGATCCGCCAATGCTCAAGGGTTTGCCAGTGACCACTGCGGGGGTGGCGTAGCCCCGAGCCACCGAGTAAGTGTCCATAATCCAGGCCATCACCTGGGGATTCGTGCCCACATCGGGGGCGGGGATGTCGCCTTCCGGGCTGATGAGCACGCTGATTTCACTGGCGAAGCGGCGAGTGAGGCGGCGCAGTTCGTTGCGAGAAAGTTGGGTTGGGTCCACAGCCACGCCACCTTTGGCTCCGCCATAGGGCAGATTCATCAACGCATTCTTCCATGTCATCCACATGGCCAGGGCCCGCACCTCGTCCAGATTAACGTCTGGGTGATAGCGGATGCCGCCCTTCGTTGGTCCGCGCACCGTGCTATGATGCACGCGATACCCGGTGTACATTCTCATGCTTCCGTCATCCAGATAGACGGGGAAATGGACGATGAGCTCTCGGCGGGGCTCGCGCAGATAGGCGACCAGGTCCGCGTCCAGGTCCATGTGGGCCACAGCCCTTTCGAATTGGGCCAGCGCCACATCCGAGGCGCTGTAACGACGTTCTTTGCGCATGACTTTCAATTCTCCAAAAAGTGGTTGAAATTGGGAAATGCCGGGGTTTAACCCCACAGGCGTTGTTTGACGGCCTGGTAAGTGTCGGGCGGAATGCGATTAGCCTGGAAGAGAGTCTCCAGCAATTGAGAGAAGGATATGGCGGCGTGGAGCTGGACGCCATGCCGGGCCAGAAGGCGGGCCCCACCCTGCTCCCGGTCGATAAGGGCCACGGCGTGCTCGACGTTGAGCCCAGCCGCCCGCAGTGTGGAGATCGATTGTATCAGACTTCCTGCGGTTGTGACCAGATCTTCAATGACAACAACGCGATCCCCAGGCTGAAATGCTCCTTCAACTGTTCTACCCCGGCCGTGGTTTTTTGGCTCCTTCCGGGGAAAGATGAGGGGGATGCCCGTTTCCAGACTGACGGCCGTCGCCAGGGGCAATGCGGCATAGGGGACGCCTGCCAGGCGTTCGGTGATTAGGCCCCGGATGAGGGCAGCGTAAATTTGTGCGGCCAGCGCCAACACACGCGGATGGCTGATGAGCAGGCGCAGGTCGATGTAGACAGGTGATTGTTGACCCGAAGCCAGCGTGAAATCTCCGAACTGCACCGCGCCGATATCAAACAAGGTGAGAATGAAGTCGCGTAGCCTGGACGGGAGCTGGTCGGCGGGCAATGGGGAGATGTTTTGCATCTGTTCGACATAAGTGAGGGTCGCGGCGCGGTGATCTTTCGCCAGGCCAATGCCGCGAGTGACATGGATAAGCACACCGCGACCATCGTGCCGGGCGCCGGCTGCCAACGCCATGCGCGCGTCGCCGCCCTGCGCGCCCACGCCCGGAACCAGAAACCAGGATTCGCGGTTGAGCAACCGTGTTTGGCGCAGCGCTTCAGGATAGGTTGCGCCCACTACGAGCCCCACATTGTCAGATCCCCAGCGCTCAGCCAAATGTGCGATGTGTTGGTAGAGAGGTCGGCCGCGCCTACTGATCTCCTGCACTTCGGCCGCGCCTGGGTTGGATGTGTGGGTGAGGACAAAAACGTACTGGTCGGAATAGCTAGTGAAAGGATGAATGCTATCTCGCCCCAGGTAGGGGGACAGGGTGACCGCGTCTGCATGCCACACCTGGAAACAGGCCCGAGCATAAGCTTCAGCAGTGGAGCCGATATCGCCCCGTTTGGCGTCGAGGATGATCGGGATCTCTGGTGGGATGGCTGCCAGCGTCGCCTTCAGCAGATCGAAGCCTCCTCTGCCCAATGCCTCGTAGAAAGCGATGTTAGGTTTGTAGGCTGCGGCCAGATCGGAGGTGGCCGAGATAATTGCTCGATTCCAGCTCAGCAGGTCGGGATAGCGATCAGGCTTTCGCGCGGGGTGCGGGTCCAGGCCGATGCAGAGGGGAGCACAGCCTGCGTCTAATCGAGCGGAAAGTTTATCGAGAAAACGGTTCATCATTTTTGGCATGAGTGGATCGAAGCAGGGGACGTTTGGCAGGGAGTCCCGGGCGGCGGGGATAGGACGGGGGAGTGGGGGCAATCTTTCGCACCAGAACGGCAAGGCGCGTCTCCTTCAGGCCCGGCACGGTGACTTCCTCTACGCCCAACAGCTGGCCTCCAAGTAGATGGATGGCGTAACGGGCCGCCTCCACTTCATCATCGACGCGCGGGCCTTTGGGATATACTGCAAGGCCGCCGACGCGAATCAGGGGCAAGGTCAGCTCCGCCAACGCGGGCAATGCGGCTACGGCCCGAGCAGTAACGAGATCATAGTGTTCGCGGTGCGCGGCGCTCCTGCCGATCTCTTCGGCCCGGGCGTTGAAAATCGTCAGGGGTAGATTTAGGGACTGGGCGACTTCGTTCAAAAAGCGAGCTTTTTTGGCGATGGATTCGATGAGTGCGTAGCGGAGGCTGGGCCAGGCAATGGCGAGGGGGATGGCGGGCGCGCCTCCGCCCGAGCCGACATCCACGGCGCTCCATGCTTGTCGGCGCAGTTCGTCGGGAGCGAGGCCCGCGGTCCGGGCGATGAGTGGCAGCAGGGCAATGGCGTCTAGATGATAGCGCAGGATGAGTGCGTCCTCATCTCGCAGCGCGGTCAGATTTATGCGGCGGTTGGCTTCCAGCAGGTGTGCGGTGTAGCGCCGGAACAGTTCGAGCTGTGCGGGGGTGAGCGGCACGCCCAGACGGGCGGCGGCGGAAGGGAGATCGGGCATGGCGCATGGGCATGGGAATGAGCGGGGTGTTGACGGGGAAAGACGCAGGCGCGAGGCGGTCTTCCATCATCGCATGAAAATATGATACCATGGGTGTATGCCCCAGACCATTCTCTACCTCATCCGTCATGGTGAGACAGACGCCAATGTAGCGGGCGTGTGGCAGGGTTCCACGGATAGCCCTCTGAACGCCCGCGGCGTGGCTCAGGCGCAAGCGCTGGCCCGCCGGTTGGTCGCAGATGCGCTTCCCATCACGGTTATCTACACGAGCCCCCTGCAGCGGGCCTATCAAACTGCGTCCATCCTTGCCCAGACGCTGGGCGATGTCCCCGTCATCCCCGAGCCCGACCTGGCTGAGTTCCATTTGGGCGAGTGGGAAGGGCTTTCGTATGAGCAGCTTCGGGATGAGAAACAGCTCTGGCGGCGCATGGGCGAGGACCCCGATTTTGCGCCGCCCGGCGGCGAGTCGGCCCGGGCTTTTGCCACGCGTCTGTTGGCCAACATCCAGACCATGGCTGCAAGGCATGCCGGGGAGAGTGTGGCCGTAGTCGGTCATGGCGGAGCCATGGCCACTGTCCTCTCGCTGCTCATCGACCGGGATGGCTCTCGCTGGCAGGACTACCTCGCGCAGAATGCATCGCTGAGCAAACTGGTTTTCGATCCCGAACCCCGCCTTGTCTTCTTTTCTGATGTCACCCATTTGCAGGATGTGGGAAAACTGGATGAATGGCAGTAAGCATTGGCGTGAGGGGGTAAGAAATCAGCCATGCAGGAAAGCTGCCAAACCGGAAGCGCCCTTGCCAAGGAGGTCTGTATGACGCAGACACCAACCGAGATTCGCACAATTGCTGTGATGACCAGCGGCGGCGATGCGCCGGGCATGAACGCGGCCATCAGGGCCGTGGTGCGGCGCGCCATCGCTCGGGGACTGACGGTTTATGGCATCCGTCGGGGCTGGTTGGGCGCGGTCCAGGGCGGCGACGCCATCACGCCCCTTGATTGGGATTCGGTGGGGGGCATTTTGCAGCGGGGCGGCACTATTTTGGGTACGGCCCGCTGCCAGGCCTTTAGGACGCGGGAAGGGCGACGCCGGGCCGCGGTGAATCTCTTTGGTTTGGGCGTGGACGCACTGGTTGTCATTGGTGGGGATGGCTCGCTGACTGGGGCGCTGATTTTGCAGCAGGAATGGCCCGAGTTGCTGCGTGAGGCCAATGCATTGGGGGATGTTAACCTGCTGACCGAGGATGAACCGCCTGTTTTGCGCATCGTGGGCCTGCCTGGCTCCATCGATAACGACATCTACGGCAGCGATATGTCCATCGGCGCGGACACCGCTTTGCATCGCATCGTCACGGCCGCGGATCAGCTCACCAGCACGGCGTCGGCGCATCAGCGCACTTTCGTGGTGGAAGTGATGGGACGGAATTGCGGATATCTGGCCTTGGCCAGCGGGCTGGCTTCGGGCGCACACTGGGTGCTCATCCCCGAGGAGCCACTGGACGGACGCTGGCATCAGAAGATGGTGCGGTCGTTGCAGCGGGGCCGGAAGGCGGGCCGGGAGCATGCGCTGATCATCATGTCGGAGGGGGCGCGACATCCCGACGGATTGCCCCTGGATGCAGTCACGGTGAAGGAGATCTTAGATAAGCAGGTGGGAGAGGCCCGCGTAACCGTGTTGGGGCATGTGCAGCGCGGGGGTTCGCCCAGCGCATTCGACCGCATCCTGGCCATGGTGTTGGGCGCGGCCGCTGTGGATTACCTGCTGGATGACGAGGACAGCGACCGTCCGGTGATGATGGGATTGCGGGAGAATCGGGTGACGACCACTCCCTTGCAGGAAGTCATTGAGAACAGCCACAAGGTGGTGGGATTTGTAGACGCAGGGGATTATGATGGGGCGCTGAGGTTGCGGGGGATGAGTTTTCAATCCCAATTGCGCCTGCTGAAGACGCTGATAGCGCCCGGCCCTCCTTCACAGCCCGACCGGGGCAATCTGCTCATCCTTACGTCGGGGCATGACGCGCCGGGCATGAACGCAGTGGTGCGCGTCGTCACTCGGCTGGCCATGACCCAGGGCTATCGGGTGCTGGGCGGCCAGTTTGGACTGGAGGGACTGCTGACAGGGCAGTTGCGGGAGCTGGGCTGGATGGATGTGTCGGGCTGGGCGGCTCGCGGGGGGTCGGAGTTGGGCACGGGCTTTTATGTGCTGCAGGAGAATGATCTCCCTATCCTGGAGGATGTGCTCAAATCCAACGACATCGCGGCCGTGGTGCTTGTAGGCGGCACCAGCGTCTATCGCAGCGCCCAGCTCATCGTCTCTCGTTTGGATGATTTTCCAGGTTTGCACATTCCCACCATGCTCATCCCCGCCACCATCAACAACAACACCCCCGGTTCCGATTTCGCGGTGGGCGCGGACACGGCGTTGAACAACATCATCCAGGCGGTGGACAAAATCAAGGATACGGCCGCAGCCAACAAGCGCCTGTTCATCGTCCAGGTCATGGGTTATCACTCGGGCTATTTGGCGGTGCTGGCGGGACTTGCCAGCGGTGCGGAGGATGTTTTCATTCCGGAAGAGGGGATCAGTTTAGAGCAGATCGTGGAGCAGGTGCGTAAGCTACGGGAGTCTTTCGCCCGGGGACGACGGCTTTCCATCATTATCCTCAACGAGGTGGTCTCTTCCACCTACGATGTGCGAATGATCCAACGCATTATGGAGGAAGAAGGCGGCGATCTATTCGATGTGCGTTCGATAATCCTGGGGCACATCCAGCGGGGAGGCGCACCAACGCCTTTCGATCGCATTCTGGCTGGGCGGCTGGCCGCGGGCGCAATAGAGGCGCTAACCACGGAGGATTGGGAACAGGCCCCGGTGCAGGTGGTGGGGCTGCGGGGGAACGGCGTTGTGACCGCGGCATTGCCGGATGCGTTGGCGGAGATGGCCTGGCCACTGGAGCGGCCGCGGGAGGAATGGTTTTTGCGCTATCTCGATCTGGTGCGGTCGCTGGAGCTGTGAGGGATGAGGCCTGTGCGCGTGCCGAGGGATGAACTGATAGGTGACAGGTAAGTCGTTTGCGCGAAAACGCGGGCCTTGTCCGTTGGACGAGGGCCCGCGTGAGGCGCTTTCTGGCCACGAATGCGGTCGGTCGGGTGGAGGATAGCTCAGCCGCTGGGCTGCTCCACATCCACAGGCGGGAAGTCCACGGCAATAGGCTTCGGTTCGCCTTTGCGGAAAATGATGGAGGCTGATTTGAGGGATTCGCGGTCGGTCAGGTCGTCCGCGTCTGCGTCGACGATAATGAGATCGCCGGTGCCGAACTCGCCCTGAAGCAAACGCTTGCTCAGCGGGCTTTCGATATTCTTTTGCAACACCCGGCGCAAGGGACGGGCGCCGTATTCAGGGTCATAACCCTTGGCGGCCAGAACGCGGCGGGCAGCGTCAGTGAGCTGGATGGACAGACCCTGCTCTTCCAACCTTTCGGCGATATCTTGCATCTGCAAATCCACAATCTGTAGGATCTGTTCATCGGTGAGCACGTGGAAGGGGATGATCTCATCCACCCGGTTGAGGAATTCGGGCCGAAAGGTCTGTTTCAGATCTTTTTGGATGTCGCTGAGCAGGCGGCCTTCGTCCATGCCCATATCTGCCTGAAACCCG
>CAZDCN010000004.1:1943-18047 GCA_964503945.1 uncultured Caldilineales bacterium | reverse complement strand
GATCCTACATCCAACTCGGGCGAGACGCGATGAAAGCAAAACTGCCTGAGTTGCTTCAGGCGTTGGAAGCATGAAAACCCTGATGGTCACCGGGGCGCTCAGTTCATTGGGAAAAGCCGTCGCCCGCCGGGCCGGGGCAAGGGGTTGGCGGGTCATCGGCGTGGACAGAAAATCACCCTCCCGCCCCATCCAAGGCATGGAATTCGTCCAAACGGACGTCAACAACCCCTTGCTTTCCCGACTCCTCAAAGCGGAAGGGATCGACGTCATCTTTCACGCCGCGTTTCGGTGGCGGGTGCGGGCGACGCCCGACATCTTCGAGAACAATGTGGTGGGGACGGCCAAGCTGCTGGAGGCCGCAGAAGCAGCCAGCGTGAGGAAATTCATCTTCCCCTCCAGCGCATTCGTCTATGGCGCGCATCCCCAGCATCCCTACCTCATTCCCGAAGATGCGCCCTTTCGCGGCGCGTCCAACTACGGGTACATCCGCGACCTGCGGGACATCGAGACCTTTTTGCGCGGCTTTCGCCAACAGCGGCCCGGCATGGTGATCACGGTGCTGCGCTTCGCCAACATCCTGGGGCGCGGTTATGCCTCACCCCTGGCCCGCTACCTCCGCCTGCCCTTCATCCCCACCCCTTTGCACAGCGACCCCTTGCTTCCCCTCCTGCACTTGGACGACGCGGTCCGGGCCGCGATGCAGGCCATTGAGAAGGACCACGCGGGGGTGTACAATGTCGCCGCTGCGCCGCCTACACCCCTACTTGAAGTCATCACGCAGGCCGGACGCCATGCCGCGCCGCTGCCCGACTCCCTGGTGCATGGCGGTCAGAGCCTGGCCGCAGTCATCGCCCAAAAGGGAACCGCCATCCTGCCCTTGCCGTGGGACTATCTGCGCTTCTCTTGGGCTCTCTCCACCCGAAAAATCCGCGAAGCATGGGGCTTTGAGCCGCAATTCGACGCCGAAGCCCTTCTGCGAGATTTCGCCCGGGAGCTTCAGACCCTCGGCCCCCCGTCGCCGCCCCTGCACAAAGCCCTCTCCATCGGGAAAAAAGCCCTGCGCGCCTTCTCCTCCTTGCCCAAATCCTCCCCGCCATGAAACCCAACCCGCCCCGCGGGCATCTAAAGTGCATTGATCACTCCACCCTTTTTCCACCTTCCAACCCCTGCCAGGAATTCCCATGCCGTTTTATCCCGATTCCCAAAGCCTGCGTTCCGTGATGACGGAGCTGTTCCAACGCCTGAACGACACCCCCGGCGCGGCCGATGATTTCGTCAAAAACAACCTGAACGTCAGCCTTTATGTCGATAATCCTAAAGTCTTCCTGGGCGTGGATGGTCGCCAGAAACCCGTCAAAATCAGCTTCTCGCCCGACGGCGTCAAGCCCGATCTGGCCATTCGCCTCGACGCCGACCTGCTTCACGGCATCCTGCTGGGCACGGTGCGCCTGCGGGACGCCTACTTCGGCGGTCAGATCAAGACCAAAGGCTCCATCTTCAAAGCCATGAAGCTGGCCGACCTCTTTCGTCAAGCCGAAAAACTCTATCCTGATGTGTTGAAAGACCAGGGGCTTCTCGCCGAGTCGAGCGACACCCCGCAATAATCGGAACGCGCCCTCGCATCCCTCGCCGACCAACAACAGGCGTCCCCTCCGAAGCGCATCTTCGGGCTCATGACGCCTGTTGTTTCGCGTCTGGCATCATCCACACGCCCTCCACCAGCTCCACCTCCATGCCCAGTGCCTGGCTCAGCACATCCAGATTGCGCTGTGCCTCCCACAGCTCGATGGCCGCGTTCCCCGCAGCCAACGCTTCGATCTGCATCCAACCATGCTCCACATCCACATGACATCGCAGGTCCCGAATGACCTGTCGGCGGCCTCGCTCCAGGTATTCAGCCAGGCGGATGATGCCGCACAACGTGAGTAACGCGCGTTCATCCTCCTCGGTCAACAGGGAGGCGAGTTCGCGAGATTTGGGGTTCCCTTTGCTGCGGTGATAGCGAGAAATCAGCGCGATGAGGGCCAGCTCGCGGGGGCTATATCCGTAGAGCGTGTAATTGAGAATGATGTAGTAGGAGTGGCGGTGATGGTAAGGATAATTGATGATGGCTCCGATATCGTGGAGGATGCCCGCGGCCCAAAGCAGCTCGCGATAGGACGCGTCCAGACCATGCATCGGCTGGAGATCATCGAACATGCGCCCGGCCAGAAAGGCCACATGATGGCTGTGCGCGTCGTCGAAGCCGAAAATGCGGGCCAGGTTGAGGATGCTGAAGCGACGCAGGTCGGGGAACAGGGGCTGGGGCAGATGCGAGAGAAAATGTTCAAAGAACAGCCCCTCGCGCAAGCCGGGGCGGCTGATGATGAGCTCATCGAAGCCGCTGTGTTTCAGTAGCATGTCGTAGGCGATGGCCGCCGCGGGCATGATGTCCGCCCGGTCCGCGCGCAGCCCTCGCACGTTTCGCCGCTTTTTCAGGGAATAACGCCACAATTCATCGGCCAGAAGGGCCACATCCTCGGCCGCGAACCGATATCCGTGAATGCTGTCCAGAGGATAGTGTTTTCGCACCTGATCGATCTTGCCCAGATTGCGGATGGCCCCGCCGATGGCCACCAAAGTGTGGCCAGGTTTCGCCCGGAACCAGTCCACCTGAGCCAGTTGTTCGGCGATAAAGGCCCGGAGCGCGTCCACCTGTTTGGATGAGATGCGGTCGGGATTGAGAAAAAGCTCGGTGAGCCGCAGCGCGCCCAGGGGCAGGCTGACGGTCCTGGCCGGCGCGCCATCCACCACCTCGGTGATCTGCACGCTGCCGCCGCCCAGGTCGAGGACGAAGCCCTGGCGCAAACAGGTGGCGTTCACCGCGCCCAGCGCGCCGTAATACCCCTCCTCCTCCCCCGACAGGGGACGCAGCTCCCAGCCGGTTTCCGCCCGCACCCGAGCCAAAAAGGTGTCCCGATTCACCGCATCCCGCACCGCGCTGGTGGCGACAGCGATCACCGTCCCAACTTCTCGATCGTCCACCAGCTCTCTGAACATGCGCATGGCATTGACCGCGCGCTGGATGGCCGCAGCCCGCAACACATTGGCGCTGCCCATGCCCTCGCGCAGACGCACCACCTCCCGAATTTCATCCTTCAACCGAAAGGTGCGGTCCCGCTCATATTCGTAAATGACCATGCGGGTCGTGTTGGACCCCAGGTCGATGACAGCGATTTGCTCGGGCATAGCGTCGAAAGAGGGTGCGACGCGTTCGCCGGGGAACGCATCGCACCGATGGACCTTAGCTGTAATCGATGGCGCTGAAACGACGGAGCTTCTCCAAGCGATGCCGCGAGTTGATCATGCGAATGGTCCCCGACCGAGATCGCATCACCAGGCTCTGGGTGGTGGCCCCGCCGCCGAAGTAACGCACGCCCCGCAGCAGCGCGCCCGAGGTGATGCCGGTGGCCGCGAAGAAGACATTGTCGCCCTGGACCAGATCGTCGATGGTCAGCACCCGGTCCAGATCGATGCCTTCCTGGATGGCGAGATCACGCTCATCGTCGTTGCGGGGCCACAGCTTGCACTGCATATCGCCGCCCATGCATTTCAGTGCGGCTGCGGCGATGACCGCCTCGGGCGACCCGCCGATGCCCATCATCATGTCCACGCCCGAATCCTCCTGCGCGGTGGCGATGGCCGCGGCCACATCGCCGTCGGAGATAAGGAGGATGCGGGCGCCCGTGGCGCGGATTTCCGAGATCAGTTGGGCATGACGCGGCCGATCCAGCACCATGACGGTGATGTCGCGAGGCTCCTTGCGTAGGGCCCGGGCCACGCGACGGATGTTCACCTTGACCGAGGCGTTGATGTCAATCATGTCCCGGGCCTCGGGACCCACCGCGATCTTGTTCATGTAGACCAGATGAGAGGGGTTGTACATGGTGCCCCGTTCCGCCAGGGCCACCACGGCCAGCGCGCCGGGGAGCCCCTTCGCGGTCAGGGTGGTGCCGTCGATGGGGTCGACCGCGATATCCACCTCGGGGGGGACGCCAGTGCCCAGCTGCTCGCCATTGAAAAGCATGGGAGCCTCGTCTTTTTCACCTTCGCCAATGACAACAATGCCATCCATATCGATGTTGTTTAACACCAGACGCATCGCGTCTACAGCGGCTTGATCTGCAGCTTCTTTGTCGCCACGCCCCACCCAGCGGCCTGCGGCCAGGGCGGCCGCCTCGGTGACGCGGGCGAGGTCGAAGGCGAGATTTCGATCGGGAAGCACTTTTTTGGCCATGAGAGATTGCTCCTTGGGATGGTTGAGGATAGCGAAAAAGTTAGAGGGCAATCAGGCAATGACGCCCAGCTCGCGTCCCACCTTGGCGAAAACCTCCAGACCGAAGTCCAGATCCGCCTTGGTGTGGGCGGCGGTGTTCATCACGCGGATGCGAGCCTGCCCTTTGGGCACGGTGGGATAGCCAATCCCCATGGCGAACACGCCGTTCTCGAACAAACGCTTGCTGAATTCCATGGCCAGGCCCGCTTCGCCCAGCATGATGGGTAGGATGGGCGTCTGGCTGTGGCCCGTGTCGAAGCCCAGGGCATCCATGCCCGCTTTCAGATAACGGGCGTTCTCCCACAAGCGCTCTACCAGCTCCTCGCTTTCTTCCAGGATGTCCACCGCGGCCAGACAGGCGGCCGTATCCGCGGGCGTGGGCGCACTGGAGAAAAGGAAGGGCCGGGCCTTCTGACGGATGTAATCCACGATGAGCTTCTTGCCGGCGATGACGCCGCCCACCACGCCAAAGGCCTTGGAGAGGGTGCCGATCTCCACATCGAACTTGCCGTGCAGGCCGAAATGGTCCACAATGCCGCGGCCGCCCCGGCCCAGCACGCCTTCGCCGTGGGCGTCGTCCACCATGGTCATGAGACCATACTTCTCCGCTACCTCATAGATTTTGTCCAGGGGCGCGATGTCGCCATCCATGCTGAAGACGCCGTCGGTGACTACGAGACCGCGGCGATACTGGGGCAGATGCTCCTGCACCTTGGCCTCCAGGTCCTCGGGATCGCAGTGCTCATAAACGACGATTTTGGCCCGAGAAAGCCGGGCTCCGTCAATGATGGAGGCGTGATTGAGCCGGTCGGAGAAAATGACGTCGCCCTTGCCCACCAGGGGCGGGATCGCGGCCTGGTTGGCGTTGAAGCCGCTTTGCACGAAAAGCGCATCCTCCACGCCCTTGAACGCAGCCAGGCGCCTTTCCAACTCCAAATGCAGCCGCGTCGTGCCGGCGATGGTGCGCACCGCGGCCGGGCCCACGCCCCATTCGTCCACCGCCTGCTTGGCCGCTTCCTTCAAGCGGGGATGATTGGCCAGGCCCAGATAGTTGTTCGTACAGAAATTGAGCACCCGTTTCCCATCCACCACCATCCAACCATCGGCCGGGGATTCGATGGTGCGGATGTTAATGAAAAGATGCTCGGCCTTGAGCCTTTCCAGCTCTTCCACGATGAAATCGAGTTTATCGGCCATGATGAGAAACCTCCAGAGTCGAACTGCGTGCTGTTTGCGATTTAATTTTCGGACTCCGGCAGACCATCGGGGAACATGACGACCTTGCCGCTGCGGCCGCTCTGCATCACCTGAATGGCCTGTTCAAAGTCTTCGAGGGCGAAACGATGGGTGATGATTTGGGAAAGGTCCACCAGTCCGCGAGAGAGGAGCCCCTTCATGCGAAACCAGGTGCCCCAGATCTCCCGTCCGATGATGCCTCGCACCGTGGCCCCCTTGAAGATGACGCCGTTGTTCATATCGAAGGGGATGTCGGAAGGATAAAGCCCCAACAGCGAGGCTTCGCCCCCCGGTTTCAGGGCTTTGAACCCCAAATCGGCGGCCTGAGGCGCGCCCGACATCTCCAGCAGCACATCCACCCCCTCGCCTTCTGAATCCTCCATGATAATCTGATACGCGTTCTCTTGCGTCACATTGATGGCGAAATCCGCGCCCAGCTTGCGCGCCATCTCCAGCCGATAGTTGGCGATGTCCGTGGCGTAGATGGTGTGCGCGCCCGCGGCTTTGGCCACCATGATGGTCATCAGCCCTACGGGCCCGCAGCCGGTGACCAGCACTCGCTTGGCCGTGAGATCGGTAGAGAACGCGGTGTGCACCGCGTTGCCGAAGTTTTCCTGCAGGCTGGCCACTTCGTAGGGCATATCGGGCGGATTCAGCCACATGTTCTCCGCGGGTATAACGATGTAATCGGCCCAACAGCCATCTCGATCTACGCCGATGATCTTCGTATTCTGGCAGAGATGCCCCTTACCCGTACGACATTCCTGACAGACATGGCAGATGATATGGCTCTCTGCCGAGACGAAATCCCCTTCCTTTACTTCATGCACCATACTGCCCTTCTCCACCACAATCCCGCTGAACTCATGCCCGACGATGATGGGGGGCGAAATGCGACTCCGGGCCCACGGATCCCATCGGAAAATGTGGAGATCGGTGCCGCAAATGGAGGTCGCCTTCACCTGAATCAAAACTTCCCGAGGACCGGGCCGCGGCACGGGCGCCTCCCGCATCACTAAGCCGGGCGAATCCTCCGGCTTCACAATGGCGCGCATGGTTTTAGGAATGCTCATGAGAAGCTCTCCATTGAGTTCTGAGCGTATTCGAGATCAGCGCATCCCAATGTGGGATTTCTTCCAGAAGTATAACATGATCCCAAGGGGTTGCGTCAATCTCAGCCGCCGTCGGAGATGAGATAATCGAGCGCCGTTGATACGATGGAAATGATGAGTGAGGCGAAAAGCGCCGTGAAAAAACCATCCCACCGCCCGCTGAATTGGAGGTATTGGGGCAAAAAGACTGCGGTGAGCATCAACATGAGTGAATTGATGACCAGCGTAAAAAGCCCCAGCGTCAGGATGACGAGAGGGCAGGTGAGGAACGTGACAACCGGTTTGATCAAGGCATTGACCAGGCCAAAAACCAGGGAAACCAGTAGAACGCCTGTCACGCCTCCCCGGATAGTCATGCCGGAAAGCAACAGATCGGTGATCCAGACCGATGTTGCAATCACACCCCAACGAATAAGCAAGGACTTCATGGGCTCCTCCTTTTCATCTTGCGGAGAGATGAAGGGCATGGGAAGAAAGGAAACCGCGCCGGAAGAGCCCGGCGCGGTGGGATGGATGCGTCTGTTAACACAAGGGAGTCAGCCTTGGTGATCAGCCTTTCAGCAGGTGGGCCACAACCGACCGCTCCTTCAGCAGCTCTTCGCCCGTGATGCGCATTTTTTCCTTGATCTCGTCGTTGATCTCCAGACCTTCGACGATCTGCCAGGAGCCGTCGCCAGGATGGGTGACGGGCACGGAGTACATGACGCCTTCGGGAATGCCGTAATGGGAGCCGTCGGAGTACACTGCCAGGGAGACCCAGTCGCCTTTGGGTGTGCCCAGAGCCCAGTCGTGCACCGCGTTGATGGCGGCGTTAGCCGCGGACGCAGCGGAGGACGCGCCGCGGGCTTTGATGATGGCGCCGCCCCGGGTGGCCACCGTGGGAATGAAGGTGTTCTTGTACCAACGCTTGCCCACCGCGTTAATGGCTTTCTTGCGACCGATGCGGGCGTGGTAGATGTCGGGCACCATGGTGCTGGAATGGTTGCCCCAAATGATCATGCGTTTGACATCGCTGACGCTGACGCTGGCCTCGGGGTCTTTCGCTCGCGCCTTTTCCTGGGCCCGCTTGGCCAATTGGGCGATGGCCCGATTGTGGTCCAGCCGGGTCATGGCCGCAAAGCGATCGCGGGGCACGTCGGGCGCGTTCATGGCGCAGATAAGCGCATTCGTATTCGCGGGATTGCCCACGACCAGCGCCCGGAAATCATCCGCGGCCACGGCGTTGATGGCCTTGCCCTGCTCCACAAAAATGGGGCCGTTCTTGTCGATGAGGTCGGCCCGTTCCATGCCCGCCTTGCGGGGGAAAGCGCCCACCAGAAACGCCCAATTCGCGCCATCAAACGCCACTTTGGGATCATCCGTGGGAATCATGTCATACAGCAAGGGGAAGGCGCAGTCTTCCAACTCCATGAGGGTGCCTTCCAACGCCTTCATGGCCGGGGTAATCTCCAGCAGTTTGAGGATGATGGGTTGTTTGGGCCCAAAGACGTCGCCATTGGCGATCCGGAAAAGCAGGCTGTAGCCGATTTGTCCGGCCGCGCCGGTGACTGTGACAACAAGGGGTTTGTTCGCCATTTTTTACGCTCCGTTGCGTGAAGTGAGAGGAATGCTTGGACTTTCAGAAAAACGCTGGATGACCAACGTTTGTTTGCAGAATAGACCTACTGCGGGCTCGCCTGCGCCAATACTGATGAAAATGTGGAAGCCAATTTGGCGCGGGCGGCCAATTTCGTCATGCGTAATGCGTAAGGCGTAAGCGCCTCACGTTTTACGTTTTACGCATTACGCATGACGTCGTTGAACGCTCGGCCAACGCTGGCTCTGAGAAGGTCTCCGCAGACGAGGCTAACGTCTATTTACGGAACAGGCGCCACGGGCTGCCGCCCGCCGATACCGATGAAAATGAGGACACGGATTTGCACGGCCTTCGGACACAGATTTTTTAACAAATTATCCGTGTTTTTCCGTGTTCATCCGTGTTCTTTTTATTTTCAGAACAGAGTCAGGAAGTGGGAACCAGCTCCGGCTGGGTCGAGGAAAGCCCGGTTTGCTCTTCCTCCAACGCGGTCAGTTTCAGCCCGTCCGCGGCCAGCACGGGAGCCAAGGCGTGGATGGCCACTTCCAGCATGTCCAGCGTGGGCTCGCGAGTGGTGAGCTTTTGCATGGCCAGGCCCGGCCAGATGATGATTTTCATCAGGGCGTGATCCTGATAGCGGGTGCTGATACGCAGCACCTCATAGGAAATGCCCGCCACCACCGGAATCAGGATAAGGCGGGAGAGCAGCCGCAGCCACCAGATGTCAAACTGGAGGGGAATGAAGAGAATGATGCTGATGAGCACGACGAACAGGAGAAAACTCGTGCCGCAACGGGTGTGCCGGGTGGAGTATTTGGCCACGTTCTCGGGCGTCATGACCTCGCCCGCTTCATAGGCGTTGATGGTTTTGTGCTCCGCGCCATGATACATAAACACCCGTTTGATTTCCTCGCTGCGGGCGATGAGGATCAGATAGGCGATGAACAAAAACAGCCGGAAAAAGCCTTCCAGAACGGCGCTGGCGTATTTCGAAAAGCCCAGCACGCGCTCGCTGAGATGCGCCACCGCGGTAGGCAACAGAAAGAAGATGGCGACGCCGAGAGCCAGTGACAACGCAATGGTTCCCCACGCTACAGGCCCGCTGAATCCCTGAGCGTCCTCTTCCTCCTCGCCCAGGGCAACATCCGCAGACCACATCAGCGCTTTCGTTCCCAGCACCAGCGCGTCCCACAGCAACACCAGCCCGCGCAAGAAAGGCATTTTGCTCCAGCGGCTGCGATAAATGCGTTCGGGCAGGGGTTCCTCGTGGACGACGATCTCGCCGTCGGGATTGCGTACAGCCACTGCGACGCGACGCTGACCTCGCATCATCACGCCTTCAATAACAGCCTGACCGCCGTAGTAAAATTCACTCATAGACAATGGTTTTCCTGAAGATGATTGTGCTGGCCCGACAAGCCAGCCACGTGGTGATTCATCCCGATCCTATCACCTTCGGAGACAAGATGCAAACCGCCAGAGGTTTTTCGCGGGATTTTGACAGGGTTTCGGCTGAGAAACCCGGTGATTTGCTCAGCGGCGCAAGTTGATGACAACGACCACCAGCGCTGCCAAACCGCTGAAGGCCACGGCCGCCAGCAAGGGCAGGGCGCTGTTATCGGGCAGGCTGCCGCGGGAAGGGGAACGCGGCGTCACCAGAGGCGCAAGCGTGGGACTGGGCGCAGGAGGCGGGGTGGGCGTCCAGGTGGGAAGGAGCGTGGCCGTGGGAGAGGGCGTGCGCGTCGGCGTAGCGGTGGGCGTATCCGTAGGAGAAGGCATGGCCGTGGGCGAGAGGGTCGGGGTTCGCGTGGCTGTGGGGGTGAATGTCGCTGTGGGCAGGGGAGCAACGGGCGGCGTTTCAAGGGAAGACGGCGTCGCGGATTGGAGGTCACACGCGACCACTCGTGCATCGTCCACCCACATGCCTGCTTTCTTGCCCTGGCCGTCGTTGTGCACGCCGAAAACCAGCAGCACCTCTTTTCCCGCAAATGCGCTGAGATCGACGCTCACCGGCCCCCAATCCGCTCCTTGCACCTGCTCATACAACAGCACCGTAGACTCATCGGTGGTCAAATCCCAAACCACGATGTAGCGGACATCATCGCCATCCCCTTCTTGTGAACGCAATTGGGCGGTAGCCGTGATCTCACCAGCTAATGGCAGCTGCATGCGCTGCCACACCGTGGAGTCCGCTTCTTGATTTTCAAGCCCCTCAGGAATGCCGACGAACGCGGCGCGTTCGCCCGAAAAAGCCACGGTCGCGTCAAAGAAGCCCGGACTGGCCGTTTCGGTGAACGCCCAGGCGTCATCCGTCTCGAAACCGGGATCGCGCACCACGTCAATGCATCCGGGCGTCTGCCCCTGCGCCCGCACGGAGCCCAGCGCAAAGACAAGGGTCATAAGGAGGAGAAGGGGGAAGAGAAACCGATGGAATGACATGAGCGATGCATGCCTTACGTGTCCGACCTTGATTTTCAAAACTGGCCCGTTATTGTAACAGATCGGGTGCAAAGCGAGCCAAATGACGGCGCAATTGCAGCACGGCCAGATCCCGGGCCCGGGCTTCCAGCATGATGTCGAAATCGCGCATGGGGGGCAACGCCCGGAGGAAATCGATAAAAACAAAGGGGTTGATGTAGTGGCTGTGGCGATTGAGGCGAGGCGGATGAGGATTGCCCTTGCGATCGCGCACCATTTCGGTGGTGGGCGTGGCGAAATGGATTTTGGGCGTGATGTTTGGCGGCCACGTAGCCAGGCAGATGGCCAGAGCTTCCGGCGTGGGAATGCGGTGGGGATTGTAAAGCTGATGATGCAGAAAATCGAAGATCAGCCGCAGGCCCGTGCGCCGATGCACCCACAACACATCCGCCACATCGAACCTCCCATCATCATGCTCCAACGCCAATCTGCGCCGGACCCGTTCCGGCAACCGCTCAAACCCCAACACAAACGACTCCAAAGCCCCCTCATGATCCTGATAATGCCCGCCCACATGGAGGACGATCACCGCCTCATCTCCCAGGCCCAATCCATCGAGGATGGCGGCTAGTCCAGCCAGCGTGCGCCGGGACGCGGCCGCCTTGGCGGGGTCGGTTGCGTTGAGCAGGACATGCGCGGGGGCGTGAAAGCTGAGGCGCATCCCCAGCCGCCGGGCCAGCGCTCCCACCGCGGCCAGCTCCGCCCCGCATTCCTCGATCTGATGATGAAATCTCGGGTGGTCGGGATGGG
The DNA here is from genome assembly GCA_964503945.1 of uncultured Caldilineales bacterium. Taxonomy (GTDB): domain Bacteria; phylum Chloroflexota; class Anaerolineae; order J102; family J102; genus M2005. Next base: position 6,580 of record CAZDCN010000004.1, on the reverse strand, counting down.
TCAGGTAGGGTGCCAGGTCCGCGGCCATGCGATACATGCGGATATCCTGGCTGTCAAGATAGAGCAAGATATCCCGCAGATAGGCCAGGCTGATGGACAGATGCGGGTTGTTCCGCCAGCGACGCCCATCATGACTGCGCAACCCGGCCCGCCCCAAAATGGTGACGGGAAAACCGAGCTTCATGCCGTCATTTTAGCATTCCCCAACCTGGCGTATCAAGTCCATTTTTCGCTCTCCTCACTGTTCTGGGCTATAATCTCATGAGAGGCATGATTCCACCCCGCCACTTTGCAACCGGAGACAGAGGATGAACACCTACCCTGCCGTCGTGCTCGCTGGCTATTCCACCGCAAAACCGGACCCCCTGGCAGCTGCCATGGGTTTTGAGCGAAAAGCGCTGATACCCATTGCCGGAAAACCCATGGTATGGTGGGTGGTGAATGCCCTCAAGCAGAGCCCGAGAGTAGATCAAATCTACATTGTGGGCATGGGCCCAGAAGACCAGGTGGATTTTGGGGTCGATGTCATCTACGTGCCCAACCAGAACGCCCATTTCGATAACGTCATGGCGGGCGTCGACGCAGTGCAGGCGCATCAGCCCGATGCCGAATTTCTCCTGTTCGCCTCGGGCGACATCCCTGCGTTGCGCGCGGAGACAGTGGATTGGTTTGTGGCGGCGTGCGAGCGCATGGACGCGGATTTCTACTATTCGGTGGTGGAAAAGGAGGTCATGGAGAAGGCCTTTCCCGACTCCAGACGCTCGTACGTGCCCATCAAGGAAGGAAAATTCTGCGGCGGCGATCTCTTCTTCGTGCGCATCGCGGTGGCGCACAACAACCAGGAGCTAGTGCGCGAGCTCCTGGCCCGCCGTAAAAGCGCCTTCCAGCAGGCCCGATTGCTGGGCTTCAAAGTCATCATCAAATTCCTCTTCCGCCGTCTCTCAGTGCAGGACGCGGAGGAATTGAGCCAACGACTACTGCAAGCCCGAGGACGCGTGGTCATCTCGCCCTATGCCGACCTGGGCATGGATGTAGACAAACCTCATCAACTGGAGATGGTGCGCTCTGAACTGGAGAAACGTCCGGAGGCGGCCACGCCATGAGTTCTTGGGTGACGCGCATCGAGGCGCTGGACCAGCGGTGGAGTCAGGCGTTGCGGGTGGATGATCATCGGGCGGGAAAGGCCATCGCCACCGTCGCCGCGCATTTCGGCGACGGGCCGCTGTGGCTGGTCTTGTGGGCCGCGGGCATGCTCTACTTCAGCCCGCCTGTCCGCTGGCAGATCATCGGCTGGGTGGTCGCGTCCATCCTGGCCGCCATAGTCACCTACGCCATCAAATTCACCCTCAAACGCCCACGCCCCCGGGAAATCGACGGCTTCTACAGCAAGGGGTATGACCGACACGCCTTTCCCAGCGGCCACGCCACCCGCATGGGAACCCTGCCCATCTTCGGAGCCTGGATTTTCCCGCAATTCGCCCTCCTGTTCTGGTTCATCTCCCTGATTTGCATCTGGGCCCGAGTGGCTCTGGGCGTGCATTATCTGGGCGACGTCATCGCAGGCTGGCTCATCGGCGCGGCCATCAGCCTCCTCGCCATCGTCGCCATGAACGCCATGCTCTAGCGGAAAGGCTTTCTAGCCCCTGCGGCCTCTCACGCCCACGCCAACACGCCCTCACGCTCATACGCCAACACGCCATGGACCAACCCTTCCATTTTTCCCTCTACCTGAAACGCCTGGGCCGACACTGGAAGCTCATCGTCATCCCCCCCGCCATCGCGCTGCTCATCGCCATCCTGTTTTCCTGGCTGACGCCGGTGCGCTACACAGCCGCGACCACGCTGGTCGCGCCCAAACCGCAACTGGTGTGGCGATGGGATAACAAAGTGTATGATGTGGTGGACATCCGCTTCGACTGGCGGTCGGAAGTCATGCCCCTGGTGAAAACGCCCAAGACCGCGGAGCTGGCCCTGGCCGCGGTGGGCGATCAACTCAGCCGCGCGTACACGCCGCAGGAAGTGCTGGCCGCCACATCGGTGAAATCGGGCGCGGGTTCGACCTTCACCATCAGCGTGAAAGCCTCTGACCCCAACGACGCCGCGTTGCTGGCCAACGCCATGGCCCAGGCCCTGCCCGACGTCATCGCCGATATCTACGCCGGCAGCGTGGACGCGTTCGCCAAAGCCAAGGAGGATGTGGAGCAAAAATTCAATGACTGGGATGAACAATGGCGCCAGTTCCGAGCGACCTATGGCATCGGCCTCGGCTTCACCGGCGACATCACGGGCGTGGGCGAGGACCAACTTTTCGGCAATCAGGCCGCCATCAAGCAAGAACTGACCATCAAAAGCTCAGAAGTGGCGGAACTAACCGTCTTTCGGGACAAGCTCACCCTGGCGCTGGCGGGCCTGACCGATGACAACGACGCCACATCCCATCTCGCCCTGCTGGATACGCCCATGCTGGCCCGATATGGGCTGAGCTTCCAGGATTTACAGACGCTCACCCCCGAAGCCCTGCGATCCACTCTGGAGGCGCTTCAGACCCAGGTCCAGGCCGATCTGGACGCGTCCAATCAGGATTTGCTGGCTTTGCAAGACCAAGTGGCCGCCATCCTGACCCAGCGGGAAAACATCCAACGCACCCGCAACGTGTGGTATGACTCCATGAAAGCGCTGGAAGGAAAGATGGTGGAGTTGGAAGTGAAGCGCATCGTCGAGGGCCAGCGGGTGCATCAGGTGGGGGCAGCTCAGGCTCCCGACAAACCTTCTCAACCCAACTGGCCTCTCAACCTGACGCTGGCGGTGGTCGCGGGGTTGTTGGGCGGGTTCTTCCTGGCCGTTTTGGCGGTGTACTTCGAAGGGGAAGCAACCGCGACCTGAGGCGTTCGACGCGCTCCCCAGCATCCACTTTGTCCGCTCACAAGCTCCCATCCCGGCTCCTCGTCCTGGCGCTAACGCTCCTTCAGGGCGTTATCTGGCTTCATGTGACGCCTCCCTGGGACGCGCCCGATGAGCCGGGACACTTTCTTTATGTACAGTTATTTGCGGAACTGAGCCGCATTCCACACAAGGACGATGTCACGCCCGAGCGCTGGCAACGGCTTCTCGACAGTCTGGACGAGCACGACTGGCAGGCGTATGTGCACCCCGGCCCCGATATGACGCCCCTGGCCCGGGACCCCACCCTTCTGGCCAGCGGCTCCCAGATCGGTCAGAAACCGCCCGGTTACTACGCCCTGGCCGCGGCTTGGCTGCGACTTTTGCCCCAGGGGCCCTCCCGCGACGCGGCCGCGCAATTGCAGTGGCTGCGCTGGCTCTCCCTCGCGCTGCACCTGCTGACCACCGCCGTCGTCCTGGCCCTGGCCGGGCGACTCTGGCCCGACGCGCCCCATCGAGCAGTGAGCATGGGACTGCTGGCGGGGCTCTCGCCCATGGTTGGGTTTATCGGGACCAGCGTGAACAATGACGCGTTGACCATGCTATGGGGCGCGGTGGGATTCGCTGGCCTGCTCCTGGCCCGATCGCGTCCTGCCTGGGCTTTGACCCTCGCCTGGATAGCGTTGGGGCCGGTGGGCGTGGACGCCGGACTGCTGTTTCTGTGGCCGCTGGCTTTGGTCCGTTGGCTCTTCTTCGCACCCGCGGCCCACGGCCTGCAAGTACGCTCCCGCTCCGAGTTGCAAGGCCCCCTGCGCATGGGGCTCCTCCTGGCCCTGGTCCTGATTCCCATCCTCCTGCTGCTTCCCAACCCCCGTTGGGCCGCGGGCTGGCGGCGTCATGACGCCATTCGCAGCCGGGCCGACGGGCGGCTTTACCTGACTGCCCGGGAGACGCCCGCGCTGCTCAACCAGACCCTCAGCGGCCTGACCATCCTCCAACGCCAAGGCCAGCCGCTGACGCTGGACGTGGAAGCCGCTGGACAGGGGGTGCTGGTCATTCGCCTGGTGGAAGAAGGGGGCGCGAGCGAGGCCCGCTGTCCTCTCCTCCCTCAGCCCCAAACCTGTCGCATCACCCACGCACTCTCGCCCGAAGCCGGTCACGTGAGCGTGCATCTGTTTTTGCCCACGGGCCAAGCCCACGCCCGCGCCGCGCTCCGCGACGCAGCAGGCTGGTCCCTCCTCCTCAACGGCAACGGCGCCTATCCCGCGCCCCTGGGCGATCCCCTCTTCACCTGGCTGGAGAAGCGCCTGCCCCTGCCCGCGGGCTACTTCAGCCGCGTGCTCTACGGCCGCGTGTGGGACGTCCCCTCTCTCATGCGCTACGCTGCGTACATGGCCTTTGCCTGGGCCAGTTTCTGGGGCTGGTTCGGATGGCTGACCAGGCCCTTTCCCTGGTGGGTGTATCTGGCGCTGGCCGCGGCCAGCGCGGCCGCGCTATGGGGTTTGTGGAAACGGATATTTCATGATGCCTCCTCCGTGGACGGGGCCTGGCCATTGGCGGGGCTGGCTGTCATTTTCATAGGCGTGCAGGTGTTCATGCCCATGCTAGGACAAACATGGCAGCCCCAGGGTCGTTATTTCTTTCCCGCGCTCCTGCCCATCGTCCTTTTGCTCACCCTGGGTTGGGAGACGCTACTCCCCCACGCGCGTCGGGCCTGGCTGCCCCCCATCCTGCTCCTGGCCCTCACCGGGCTCAAC
>CAZDCN010000004.1:0-1843 GCA_964503945.1 uncultured Caldilineales bacterium | reverse complement strand
GCACGTGGATGGACGCGGGATAATAGACGTAATTCATCTGCAACGCCCGAGCCATGCGCTCCACCCCCTCCTCATCCATCTCCTGGAGCAGAATCACGTCGGGGTTTTGCAATTCGGGCGTTTGTTGGAACACGCGAATCGCCGCATCGATGTTCCGGGAGAATTTGATATTCCAGGTGAGGGCCTTGAACCGGCCATCATCGGGAGTGTCGACGGACGCATACGCGCCGGCGTAGCGCGGGCCAGTCTCGGCCAAATAGTTGGGCGTGACGCTGCACGCGCTCAGGACCAGCGCCAGGACCAATGCAGCAAGAACGGACAAGGAACGAGAAAATACGCGAGGGACCATCATGTGGATAAGAACAAAAATGGGAACGCGGATGACGCGGATGCTTCGCCACGCGGATTTGCGCAGATCATTTTTTAATTTTTGCTTTCATCTGCGTTTATCCGCGTGTCATCAGCGCCATCTGCGTTCTCCAAACCTATTTACGGAACAGAAAAATGCCCGGCGGAGGGAACCGCCAGGCATTAGCATACACGATTTCAGGAGTTAATCACAACTGAAGGGGTCAGTCGCTCTCCGCCAGCTCCAGGGTGCGGCGGATGATCTCATCCTCCTCATCCTCTTCGTACCATGATTTCTTCTTGCGCTTCTTGTTCTTGCGCTTGCTTTTCTTTTCTTGCGCCTTGAGCAACGCCAATTCAAAAGGTGAAAGCACCTCCACCTCTTCTTCCTCCGCCTCATCGCCCAGCGCCTCTTCGGGCTCTTCGGGCTCTTCGGGCTCGGGTTCGGGCATCAGGTTCTTCATGGACAGGTCGATCTGCCCGCGGCGACGATTGATCTTGATGACTTCCACCTGAACTTCCTGGCCCTCCTGCACGATGTCGCTGGGATGCTTCACGTAACCGTGGGCCATCTCCTTGACATGCACCATGCCGTCGTAGCCGACGCCGATATCGACGAAAGCCCCATAATTCGTGATGCGGGTGACCGTGCCCGTCAGCACCTCGCCCACCTCCAGGTCGCGGATGGTGCGGGTGCCGGGGGGCAGCATGGTCAGGCTAATGCGATTGTGGGCCTTGTCCAGCGCCTTGATCCAGGCGGTGACTTCATCCCCCACCTTCAGCACATCCTTGGGGGACTTGATGCGACGCTGACTCATTTCCGAGACATGCATCAGAGCATCTGTTCCCACGCCGATATCAATAAACGCGCCGAAATCGGTCAGGCGCTTGACGCGCCCCTGCACTTCCTGCCCAACCGCCAGCTTCCGCACAATGCGTTTCTTGGGCAGGACTTTGATTTGGGGTTCGTCGGGGGTTTGGTTTGGTTGATCAGACACGTGATTAACTCCTTCGATTAGACTGTTTCGGGTTCCTTCGCGGAGCGCCTGCTCGACATCCAAATATCGCACGCGACAGCACGCTCGACGAGATGATTGCAAGCAATAATCTTATCCTCTCAAGGGGGATTCTGTCAAACTTGCACACCTGCCCGGCAAGCCGCCTCGACCCCGTCGGGAACATGGGGCGGCATTTCTGCGTTTCTATGGTTGATGTGCATAAACGCGCGGCGCTATGCTATAATGATGCGTTGAAACTCCAGACTCCCACTACGAAACCCACCATGTTTAAGAACCTTCTGAAGAAAGTCGTTGGCGATCCCAGCGAGAAATTCATCAAACAAATCCAGCCTCTCGTTGATGAAATCAACGCGCTGGAGCCCGAGATCCAACGCCTCAGCGACGAGGCGTTGCGGGCGGAGACCGATAAATTCAAAGCCAAAATCCAGCAAGAGACCGCGCCCCTGCGTCAGGAGCTGGAAAATCTGCGCGCGGAA
>CAZDCN010000003.1:0-18258 GCA_964503945.1 uncultured Caldilineales bacterium | reverse complement strand
ACCATCGAAGAGCCCACCCTGGAAGAAATCTTCATGCATTACTACGAGTAAGCAACGCTCATGGCGCTGATTCCAATAGATGCTCGCTGACTAGGCACAGCGATGAGATCATGACACCTAGTGTGCGACTTTCTTGGCATGGTATGTTTTGTCGATCGAACACCCGCAGGTGACCTGCGGATTAAAGACAACGCCCCGTAAAAGGAGCTTTTACCGTGGTTACCCGCCGGAAAGCCGGGTTCACCCGGCGATGAATTGCCGGGCTACAAAGCAGCGCCGGATGAAATCCGGCTTAGCCCCGAAGGGGCGCCGTTCGTAGCCGGTGAAATGGTTCCCCGGCGGAGGCGGTAGACGCCAACCTTCAACGGATTAAGGAACCGCCCAAATCTATCCTCCCATCAACCATGCCCGACCCCCGGACTCCGGACCCCAACCCCATGAACACCCCCATCCTCCGCCAGGAATTCCGCTTCCGCCTGAAATCCGCGCTGATCTGGGCCGCGGCCGTGGTCGCAGTCATCTTCACCTACCTGGCTTTCTATCCGCCCCTGGCCGATGAAGCCGCGCTGTTGAATCAGGCCATGGCCAACTTCCCGCCCGCGTTTCTGCAGGCCTTTGGCATGCAGCACATGGATTGGGGCAGCATCATGGGATTTTACAGCTTTGTGTTCCTGTTTGTGCAGGCGCTGTTGGCGGTGCAGGCCTCCCTGGCCGGATTTGGGTTGATCTCTACGGATGAGACGGAATCCATCGCTGATTTCCTGCTCACCCGGCCCGTGACCCGCAGCCAGGTCCTTGCCAGCAAACTGCTGGCCGCGTTCTTCGCCCTCACCATCACCAACGCGGCGGTCTGGGCGGGCTCGCTGATGGCTCTGAACCTGTTTCAGGCTGGCCGGGGCTACGACGCCCGCGCGGTGTTCTTGCTGCTGGGCAGCATCGTCATCTTTCAGCTTTTCTTCCTGAGTGTTGGCCTGTTTCTCTCCCTGATGGTGCGGGTGCGCAGCGTGCTATCCTTCGCCATGGGCCTGGCTCTGGGTATGTACGCGCTGGGCGCGCTCAGCGGCATCCTGGGGGATGTGAAACTGGGCTGGCTCAGCCCCTTCGCCCATTTCGAGCCCAACCGCATTATCGAGACGGGCGCCTATGATCTGCCCCTGGTTATGATCAGCGTGGCGGTCATCCTGCTGGCCCTCGCCGGCAGCTTCTGGCGCTACCGTCGCCGCGATATCCCCGCGGTGGCATAATCAATCATGAACATCTACCGTCGCGAACTGCAAGCTAATCTCAAATCCCTGATTATCTGGGGGGTGATCGTCGCGCTGCTGGCGTGGATTGCCATGATGAAATTCTCCGCCTTCGCGAACGACCCGGAGATGTTGGCCGTGCTGGACGCCATGCCCAAACAGATCGTGAATGCCCTGGAAATGAATGCATTCAATCTCACTACCCTCAACGGGTATTTGGGCGGGCTTTTTTTCTACTACGCGCTCATGGGGGCCATCGCCGCGGGATTGTGGGGCAGCGGGGTGATTGCCGGCGAAGAGCGGAACAAGACCATCGAATTCGCGCTGACTCTGCCCGTCTCCCGCCCTCGATTTCTTCTGGCCAAGGCCCTGGCCGCATTCACCCTGAGCCTGGCTTTTGTGCTGGTCACCTGGGGCGCCACTTTGCTGACCATACAGCCCTATGATCCCGATGGAGATGTATACGCCTATCTAGCCCGACTGATGCTGGCCATGGCGGCCATCGAGGTCATCTTCCTGACGGTGGGGCTGCTGGCCGCCTGCGCGCTGAAGCGCCCCAAACGCGCGGGCTCGGTGGTGATTGCGGTCATCCTCACGACCTTTTATCTCTCGATGATTTCGGGCCTGGATGAGCGGGTGGACTTCCTCAAGTATCTTACGCCCTTCAAGTATTTCGATGCGGCCGCGTTGCTGCATCAGGGCGGGGTGGAAGGGGTGTATTGGGCGCTGAGCGCGGGCGTCGTGGGGGCGTGTCTGGCCGGGGCCTTTTGGGCCTACAACCGTCGGGACGTGCTGATTTGAGCAGTTGAGCATCGCTCGTCCACCCTGCGAACTTGTCCATCCGTCTTCTTGCCTTTATACTTGCTTCACAATGCCATACTTTCGCCCCGTTTGGGGCGCCGGGGGAAGTCCGGTGGAAATCCGGCGCTGTCCCGCAACTGTGAGAGCTTCGGCTCAAGCCAGATCGCCCGGCAAAAGCGCAGCCCTCTGCGAGGACCAGAGACTGCATGCCACTTTTGTCCGACAGCCCCCTGTGAAAGCAGGGGGTTTCTTTTTCCAAAACCTCGCATCATCGGAGCAAACATCATGAATCTCGCCGAACTTATTGCTCAAATCGCTCCCCTGGATGAGGCCGCCATGGCCGCGGCCCGAGAGCGCCAGGACCAGCTCACCAAGCCCCAGGGCAGCCTGGGACGGCTGGAAACCCTGTCCGTTCAGATCGCGGGCATCACCGGGAATCCCAGGCCCGTCCTTCGCGACAAAGTCATCACGGTCATGGCGGGCGACCATGGCGTCGTGGCCGAGGGAGTCAGCGCCTTTCCGCAGGAAGTGACTCCGCAAATGGTAATGAACTTTCTGCATGGCGGCGCGGCCATCAACGCGTTGGCCCGGCATGTGGGCGCGCGGGTCGTGGTCGTCGATATGGGCGTCGCCGCAGAGCTGCCCGACGCGCCCGGCCTGGTCAACAAGAAGGTCGCCTTGGGCACAGCCAACATGACGCAAGGCCCGGCCATGACCCGGGCCCAGGCTGAGCAAGCCCTGCTGGCCGGAGCTGAGGTGGTTCTGGCGGAGTTGGCGCGGGGTCTGGACATCCTGGCCACGGGGGATATGGGCATCGGCAACACGACGCCCTCCGCGGCCATCGCCGCGGCCATGACGGGAAAAGACCCGGCCATGATCGTGGGACGGGGCACGGGCCTGGATGACGCCGGGGTGCAGCGAAAAATCGCGGTGGTGCGCCGCGCCCTGGCGGTGAATCAGCCCGATGCCGCGGACGCTCTCGATGTGTTGAGCAAGGTGGGCGGGTTCGAGATCGCGGGTCTGGCCGGAGCCATGCTGGCCGCGGCCGCGCATCGCAAGCCCGTCATGGTGGATGGGTTCATCTCCACCGCGGCCGCGCTCATTGCCGCGGGTCTGGCCCCCCAGGCGCGCCCGTATCTCATCGCCAGCCATCATTCCCAGGAGCAGGGGCATGGCGTTATGCTGGAATGGCTGGGGCTGCGCCCTCTGCTGGACCTGGACTTGCGGTTGGGCGAGGGCACGGGCGCGGCCCTGGGCGTCTCGCTGGCCGAAGCCGCCTGCAAAATCCTGGATGAGATGGCGACCTTCGCCGAAGCCGCGGTGGCTGGAAAGATCGCATGACCTGTTGTGCCTCGCTCCTGGCCGCGTTCCGCTTCCTCACCATCCTGCCTCTCCCCTGGCGGGAGACCGGTCCTCGCGATCTGGGCCGGGCGGTGGGATGGTTCCCCCTGGTGGGGCTGGCCATGGGCGCGGTTCTGGCCGCCATCGATTGGCTGGCCTCTCCGGCGTTGCCGGCGGGAGTCGTCGCGGGGTTGGTCATGGTCGTATGGCTGGTCGCCAACGGCGCCATTCACTTCGACGGCTTTCTCGACACCTGTGACGGATTGTTTGGCGGACGCACGCCCGAACAACGGCTGGACATCATGCGGGATCATCGGGTGGGCGCGTTTGCCGTGGCTGGCGGCATCCTGCTGTTGCTGATGCAATACAGCGCCCTGACCTCCCTGGGAAGCCGCACCCTTCCCCTGCTTTTGGCCCCCATGCTGGGACGGTGGGCCATCGCCCTGGCCATCGTTCTCTTCCCCTACGCCCGGGAGCAGGGGTTGGGCCGGGCCATGAAGGATGAGGCTGAGTGGCCTCAGGCCCTGTTGGCCACCGGCATCGCCCTTGCCGCAGCCGGACTGGCGGGCGGTTGGATGGGCATGGCGGCCATGCTGGCCGCGGGCGCGGCCATGCTCGCCGCCGCGGCCTTCATCCAGACCCGCATCCCGGGCCTCACGGGCGACAGCTACGGAGCCATCGTTGAAGTCGTCGAAGTCATTGTGTTGATGGTCTTTTTGTTCTGAAATGTGGTTTTATTCCCCTCCATTGCCCCCCGCCATGTCCCTTCGCATCCCCGGCATGACCCTCATGCAAGAGGATGACGCACTCATCCTTCGCAGCGAATCGCGTCTGCGCACCCTCGCTTCCGCGGTCGTGGGCGGCGGATGGGGTCAGGCGCGCACGATCCTCGTGCGGCATGTCTCCAAACATTACGATCATCCCGATCCCGCAGCGGATTTGCAGGCCTTTGCCCGCTCCCGCGGCATCCAGAACCCTTTCGTGGGATTGATGACCGCGGCCTATCTGGATCGGGGCGCGCGCGTCGTCGAACTGGCCGAGGGCGACCTTGCCCTGACGCTGGTCATGACCGCGGGATTCAGCAACGCTACGGCCGCGGGGTTGAGCCCTCCCGCGGGCCCCGAACACCTCCCTGCGCCCGGCACCATCAATCTCATCCTGATCATCGACGCGCCTCTCACCCCAGCGGCTATGGTCAACGCCGTCATCACCGTCACCGAAGCCAAGACCGCCATGATCCAGGCCTGGGGCATGCAAGCGCCCGGCGGGCATCCCGCCACCGGCACCTCCACCGACGCGGTGGTCATCGCCTGTCGGCCCGAAGGCGAGCCTCTGCCCTATGCCGGTCCCGTCACCCGCGTGGGCCATCTCATCGCCCGGGCCGTGCGTCTGGGCATGGAGTCAGCCCGGCCCGAAAGCAATTGATCTCACGCGAAGCATGCCATGCGCGGAGCCCAAGGGCCGCCAAAGCGCAAAAAGCAAAATTTGCGCCCGTCCGTCCATTTGACCAATGCGCCGTCTTATCATCATCTTTTTCGCCTTGCTCATCGACCAGCTTTTCGGCGATCCTCCCAACCGCTGGCATCCGGTGGCGTGGATGGGCCAGGGGATCGCCTGGGCCCAGCGACGTGCGCCCGGGACGGAAGCTTCGCCCGAGCGGCAGTTCACTTATGGCGCGGGGGTTGTACTGGCGGGCGCGGGCGCAGCCGCAACCGCGGGCTGGCTGCTGGCCCGCCTCGCTCGGGCTATGGCCTGGCCCGGTCTGTTGCTGGAGGCCCTGGCGCTGAAGACGACCATTTCTCGCCGCGGCCTGTTGGAAGCGGCGCGGCAGGTGGAGGATGCGCTCAATGCCGGGGATGTGGCTTCGGCCCGACATTGGCTGGGCTGGCATCTGGTCAGCCGGGACGTGTCGAATCTGGATGCGTCGCAAGTGGCCGCGGCCGCCATCGAATCGGTGGCCGAAAATGCCTCCGATAGCATCGTTGCGCCCCTGATGTGGTATGCTCTAGGCGGACTTCCCGCGGCCCTGGCCTATCGTTTTCTCAACACCGCCGACGCCATGCTGGGGTATCGCGATCCGGCCAGGGAATGGCTAGGCAAGGCTCCCGCCCGGTTGGATGACGCCGCCAACCTTATTCCCGCCCGCATCACCGCGTTGGGGATCATCCTGGCCGCGCCTCTGGCCCGGGGCGATGTGCGCCGCGCGTGGCGCGTGTGGCGCCGGGATGCAGGCAAGACCGAAAGCCCCAACGCCGGGCATCCCATGAGCGCGATGGCCGGCGCACTGGGCGTCCGGCTGGAAAAACCGGGCCATTACGCACTGGGTGCGGAGATGCGCCCGCCCCGCGCATCGGATATCTCCCGCGCCCGCCGCATTCTGCTTCGGAAATCACCCACTGATAGGGAGAACCACAGATAGAGAACACAAATAGAGGAAACACAAATGAAAGTCAGGTTTGCAGGTGGCAGGTCCACTCCCGCGCCCGCCGCATCCTGTTCCGTCAATAGCTTTGGAGAACGCAGATAACGCTGATGAAACGCGGATAAACGCAGATGAAGGAAAAAACAGAAAATGCTCTGCGCAGATCCGCGTTGCGAAGCATCCGCGTCATCCGCGTTCCCTTTTTCATCATCGGCGAGTCGCCGTCCATGCTCATACGTCCACCCTTCCACACGCCCCCTCGCCCCTCGCTTCATGTCTTCTCCCCATCCCCGTCCCCCTGTCCTGACCACGCCGTTGGACGCCCATGGCGCCATCACGCCTGCTGAGCTCGAACGTTTGGGGCTGGAGCCCGAGCAGGTCATCGACTTCAGCGCCAACATCAATCCTTACGGCCCGCCCCCCGAAGTCAGGGCGGCCTTGCTGGACGCGCCCATCCATCGATATCCCGATCCCGACGCGCTGGCCCTGCGCCGGGCGCTTTCGCAGCGCCTGGATCGGCCAGTGGATGAAATTTGGCCGGGAAATGGCGCATCGGAGTTGATCTGGCTGGCGGCTTTGGCCTTTTTGCAGGCAGGGGATCGGGTTTTGATGGTCGCTCCCGCCTTTGGGGAATACGCCCGCGCGGCCCGGCTCATGGCCGCGGAAGTTATCTTCTGGCGGGCGTCTCCCGAGGATGATTTCGCCATCCATCCAGACGCCATCGCGTCCCTGCTGAGGGCCGTTTCCCCGCGCGTGGTTTTTCTCTGCCATCCCAACAATCCCACGGGCAGGCTGCTCCCTTTGGATGCGTTGGCCCAGTGGGTCAGGACGCATACTGACGCTCTGTTCGTCGTCGATGAAGCTTATCTGCCCTTTGCGCCCGGGGCGGCCTCGGCATTGACGCTGAACGCAGAGAACATATTGGTGATCCGCTCCATGACCAAAGCCTACGCGTTGGCGGGGCTGCGACTGGGCTATGCGGTCGGGCCGCCCGTCATCATCGACGCCCTGCGCCGGGTGCAGCCGCCCTGGAGCGTGAATGTCATGGCGCAGGCCGCGGGCGTGACTGCACTGGCAGCCCAAAGTCAGGTGCAAGCGTCGCTGTTTCGGTTACAGCGAGATGGGCGGGAGCTGGTTAGCGCTTTGCGCGCGGCGGGATGGCGTCCGCATTCCTCCGCCACACACTATTTTTTACTGCCGGTGGGGGATGCCGCCTCGTTTCGGGCGGAGCTCCTGGCCCGGGGCGTCGTCGTCCGGGATGCAACCTCCTTTGGCCTGCCCGGGCATGTGCGCATCGCCGCCCGCACCCCCGCGGAAAACGCGCGGCTGCTGGAAGTCCTACACCGATACGCTGACACGCTGACACACTAACACGCCATCACCATGCCCCACCTCACCCTCATCCTCGGAGGCGCCCGCAGCGGCAAATCCACCTACGCCGAACGTTTAGCCCAGGAACTGGGCGGCGACGAGGTGCTCTATATCGCCACCGCCCAGGCGTTGGATGACGAAATGCGGGATCGCATCGCCCGCCATCGCGCCCAGCGGCCGGACGCGTGGCGCACCCTGGAAGCGCCCCGTCATCCCGGCCGCGAACTTTGGACCCAACGCCCGTCTGAACCCGTCCTGCTCCTCGATTGTCTGACTCTGCTGGTCTCCAACATCCTGCTGGCCCATGTCGATGATGGGACTGCGGCTCAGAACGCGGTGGATGAGGAGATCGACGAGCTGTTGGCCGCGGTCGTCGGTTTGGACGCGCATCTCATTATCGTTTCCAACGAGGTGGGTATGGGCCTTGTGCCCGATAATGCGTTGGGCCGGGCCTATCGCGACCTGCTGGGGCGGGCCAATCAGCGTCTTGCCCAGGCGGCGGACCAGGTGATTTTCATGGTGGCGGGGCTGCCCATGCATCTGAAAGGGAATTGAATCCATGGTCGGGAACTGGATCGGCGGTGGGGATTATGCTAAACTTACGCGCATGAAGGTCTATCTCACCACCATCGGTTGCCGTTTGAATGAGGCTGAAATCGCGACCTGGGCCCGAGAATTTCAGATGGCCGGGCATGGGGTCGTGACCTCGCCCAGGGATGCCGACGCGCTCATTTTCAACTCGTGCGCGGTGACGACGGAGGCCGCGCGCAAATCGCGGCAGTTCGTCAAGCGCCTGCACCGCCAGAACCCCTCGGCTCGGCTCATTGTCACGGGCTGCTACGCCACGCTGGAGCCGGCGCGGGTGGCTGAGCTCATGGGCGTGGACCGGGTGGTGAGCAATCGGGAGAAAGAACGGTTGGTGGAGATCGTCGCCGGGGAGATGGCCGCACCGGGCATGCCCGCGCTGGCCACGGAACCGGGCGCGGTGTATGTCTATCCCGGCAGCCGCACCCGGGCCTTTGTGAAAGTGCAGGATGGCTGTCGCAACCGTTGCACTTTCTGCATCGTCACCGTGGCCCGAGGCGAGGAGCGGAGTCGGACCATTGCCGAGATCGTCGATGAAATCAACGCCCTACACCAGGCGGGGTATCAGGAAGCTGTGCTCACGGGCGTGCATTTGGGGGGCTATGGCGAGGATCTGGGCGAAGACCTGACGTCGCTGGTGCGCGCCATTTTGGACGACACCGACATCCCCCGTCTGCGGCTCTCCTCCCTGGAACCTTGGGACTTGCCCCAGGGCTTTTTCGAGCTGTGGCGCAACCCTCGGCTTATGCCCCATTTGCATCTGCCCCTGCAGAGCGGCAGCGACCGGATTCTGCGGCGCATGGCCCGCCGCTACACCACCGCGGCATACGCCCATCTCATCGCCCAGGCCCGGGCCGCCATCCCCGACTTCAACCTCACCACCGACCTCATCGTGGGCTTTCCTGGGGAAAGCGACGATGATTGGGCGCAGACCGTGGAGTTCGTGCAGAGGATCGGCTTTGGGCACATGCACATCTTCACCTATTCGCCCCGGCAGGGCACAGCCGCGGCCCGCATGCCCCATCAGGTTCCCGGCGAGATCAAGCGCGCCCGCAGCCGGGAGATGCACGCCATCGCGGCCCGCATGAAGGCCGCGACCCTGAGCCGCTATGTCGGACGCGTCCTGCCCGTGCTATGGGAAGGGCCGGGCGAGGAATTGGCCTCGGGCGAGATGCGTTGGTCGGGCTATACGCCGAACTATCTGCGGGTGGAGACCATCGCGCCTCCCGGCAACGACCTCGACAATCGCATTCTCCCCGTTCAGCTTCTGGCTCCCGGGGGTGCCTCACCCGATCATCTGGTCGGAGAAGCGATGATGGAGGAAGAGGAAACGGGCCTGACGCTTGCTGCTCCCATGGCCGCATCACTTCGGAAATAGAAACGCATTTTCCCCAAATCACTGTCACATCGCTTACGCAGCGAGTTCTTTCCCGAGGAGGTTTTCATGTCCGATTGCATTTTTTGTCAGATCGTCAACGGCGAAGCTCCTTCTGATATCGTTTACAACGGCGCCAACGTCACCGCGTTTCGCGACATCAACCCCGCTGCGCCTGTGCACATTCTCATCGTGCCCAACCGCCACATCGATCACATTCGCGACCCTCGGGCTTTCGAGGATGATGTGCTGAAGGAGATGTTTCAGGTGGCCAACGAAGTGGCGGAAATGGAGGGCATCGCCGAGTCAGGCTACCGGTTGTTGCTGAACTATGGGCCGGACGCGAATCTGGTGGTGCCGCACCTGCATCTGCATCTTCTGGGCGGGCGGCCTTTGGGCCCGATGGTGGCTCGCTGGTAGCGACGACCTGACAGGTCCCCAACCTTCTGGTCGGAGGAGTCGAAAGCCCGATGGGGGCATGGTTCCTGTCCGGGAAAGCCGGGGCGGGGGAGGACCTGTCAGGTCAGCGCGGTGAGATGCCTACGCGAATGATGCGCGGGCCGTCCATCTTTCTCACCTGCAAGCGATAGTCCTCCACTTCCACCGTTTCGCCTGGCTCCGGCACGTGGCGCAACTGGTAGAGAATGAGCCCTGCCAGGGTTTCGTAGGCGTCATCCTCGGGCAGATTGATATTCAGCATCTCGTTCACCTCATCCACCCGCAGAAGGGCGTCCACTTCCACGGTGTTGGGGTCCAAGCGGCGCATCAAGGGGTGCCTCTCCCATTCATCGAACATGGCCCCCATGATCTCCTCCACTAAGTCCTCGCGCGTGACCAGGCCTGCAGTGCCTCCATATTCATCGATGACGATGGCCATGCTGATATCCTTCTCTCGCATTTCTTGAAACAGATCATCAACGAAGCGGGTTTCGGGAACCGTGAGCGGCTCGCGCACGACGGGCAGCTCGCCTACGGTGCGTTCCATCAGGCTAAAATCGCGAACGAGGAAGGTCATGACATCTTTGATGACCACGATGCCTACGATATGATCCAGATCGCGTTCATAGACGGGGAAGCGGGAGTATGGGTGTTCCTGGAACAGGTCCATGAGTTCGCCGACGGTTTGATTGCGCTCTACAGCCACGATTTGGGTGCGCGGCGCCATGACCTCCCGCACCAGACGCTCCCCGAAGTCAACCACCCGTCCCAGCATCTCCCGGGCGTCCTCCTCGATGACGCCTTGGGCGCTTTGTTCCAGGAGCAGCTTTAGCTCTTCGATGCTGGCGACTCCGCTGTGGCCGATATCCACATCCTTCGCTCCCAACAGACGCAGCACCAAACCCGTGCTGGCGTCGACAATCCACACAAAGGGCGCAGCAAGGCGGGAAAATAGCCACATGGGGTAGACAAAGAGCTGGGCGGTGCGTTCCGGCGCCCGCAACACCAGCATTTTGGGGGTCAGTTCGCCAAAGACCATGAGGAAATAGGAGAGAAGCATCAGGGCGAGCAGTCCGGCCATGGCTGTGGCCACAGCAGGCCCGAAAAACACCCCTAGCACAGGCTCCAGATAGGGCTCCATCAGTCTCAGCAACGGCTCCTCTGCCACAACGCCGAGCAGAATGCCGGCCGCGGTAATGCCCAATTGCACCGCGGCGATGGCCTTGTCCGGGTCTTCCAGCATTTTCAGAACTCGCCGGGCAGAATGGCTACCCTGGGCCGCGGCTTGTTGCAGACGCAAGCGATTGGACGCCAGCAGCGCATATTCCACGGCCACAAAGAATCCATTGACCGCGATGATCAGAATCCCGAAGAGGAGGGGGGTTGATAAAACACCGGGGTTGTCCATTGGGGCGCTCACTGAAACAAAAACGTGACGGCAATGGTGTTCTGGTTCCACGAAATGAGGCGAAACGACGAGGGCGTCGGGAGGCATGGGCGTTAATCTTCAAACGTCATGCGTCTATCGCCATTGTCTGTTTGTGGAGCGTAGGATAACGATGGGGCATGTGGCGTTACCCACGCCGTGAAATGCGAACGCGTGTGATCTTCGGCCCTTCCAGCGCTACGACTTCCAGGTGAAAATCGTTGATCTCCACTCCTTCTCCCACCTCGGGAATGTGACGAAGATGATAGAGAATAAGCCCGGCTACAGTTTCGTAAGCGTCATCCTCGGGCAGGTTGATGTTCAGCATCTCGTTCACTTCATCCACCCGAAGCAGCGCATCCACCTCCACCGCCGCAGGCCCCACCTGTTGGAAGGGGGCGTGATGCGCCCACTCATCCGACATGGCCCCCACGATTTCCTCCACCAACTCTTCACGGGTGACCAGGCCCGCAGTGCCGCCGTATTCATCGATGACAATGGCCAGGCCGATGCCTTTCGATCGCATTTCCTCGAATAGATCGTCGATGTGGCGCGATTCGGGAGCCATCAGGGGCTCCTGAACGATGGCGAGCTCGCCGACGGGCGCATCCATCAGCTCAGGTTGATCCACCAATAACGCCACCAGATCCTTGATGGCGATGACGCCAACAATATGGTCCAGGTCTTTCTCGTAAATGGGAAAACGGGAATGTCGATGCGCTTTGAATGTTTCCATCAATACGCGTACGGATTGCCGTCGCTCCACGCCCACGATCTCCGTGCGGGGCACCATGACCTCTCTCACCACCCGCTCCCCAAAATCGAAGACGCGCTCCAGCATCTCCCGCGCATCCTCTTCGATAATGCCTTCCTCACCGCTTTGTTCCAGCACCATTTTCAATTCCTCAATGGAGGCGATGGTGCCATGCCCGCCCGTGGCCCCCTTCACGCCGAACAGGCGCAACACCAGGCCCGTGCTGGCGTCTACAACCCACACAAAGGGCGCAGTGACCCGGGCAAAAGCCCACATGGGGTAAGCGATGATCTGAGCCGTTTTCTCTGGTCCGCGCAACGCGATGATCTTGGGCGTTTGCTCACCGAACACCATGTGGAAGAAAGAAAGCAACAAGAGGACAAGGATGCCGGCAATGCCTGCAGCCACGGTTGGGCCCAAGAATGCGCCCAGGATGGGAGCGAGATACGGCGAGAGCAGCTCGGTCAATGGCTCCTCGGCCACAATACCCAGCAGAATGCTGGCCGCGGTGATGCCCAATTGCGCCGCTGCAATGGCCCGGTCCGGGTCCTCGAGCATGTTCAGCACAATGCGGGCGGGTTTGCTGCCTCCTTCCGCGGCCTGCTTCAGGCGCATTTGGTTGGCAGCCACAAGCGCGAATTCGACAGCCACGAAAAACCCATTGGCTACGATGATCAGCAGACCTGCAATCAGAGGAATCCAGAGGTTGACTTGGTGAACGGTTTCAGTTTCAGGCATGATAAACGTTGTGCAAAAGGAGCGGGTGGGAAGTTGCTAAAATTGGCGCATCAGGGTTTCTGCAATATGCCGACTAAAAAGGTTTGAAATCCGCGGTCGTCCATGGCAGATGATTCAGCCGAAAAAACAATGCATCGCCATCGACCTGGTGCTGGGCTAGTTCATGGGGCGAACTTCTCCAGGGCCCGGCGAACGTTATTGGGGATGTTTCCCCCGCTGGCCCGTTCAAGAAACTCGAGCACCCGGCGGGGGGACACGCCCCGCTTCCTCGCCCGCTTCAATCCTCGCTGGGAGATGAGATAACGATATTCCGGTTCGCTAGCCTGCCAGATGGTGAACAGTTCAACCCGCAGACGGTCCCAAAGGCCGATGTGCGGGGCCAGGGTGATGATGAATTCCTTGTCGATGTGAAGGATGGGACTGTCAGGAGAGGGGGCGGGCTCAGCGCCGTGCAGAAAGCCATGCCCCTGACGGGTCAGGCGCCAGCTCTGTCCCTCCTCATCCAGGGCCACCGCGCCCAGCCAGAAGAGCGGTCCCCGCCAGATGTAGCGGATCAACGCACCCTCAACCGCAGGCCATTGCCCGAACCCCTTCAGAAACTCCCCGGCCTCGTTCTGGATGTACCAGGTCTCATAATTCGCATCGGGACGTTGGAAGTCGGGCATGAATTCATAGATCATGGTGATGAAATCATCCAAATCATACCAGACATCGGGCTGAACCCGGCCCAACTGCGCCAGCAACGCTTCTCGGGCCAATCGGGGCTGATTGCTCCACGCTCCCTCCTGGCAACGCAGCCCGGGCGTCAGGCAGAGATCATTCCATTCTTCCGATTCACGCCAGACCCGGAAGAGGCTTGCCATCTGTTCCGTCCGGCTCAGCTCCAACCATGGCCGCAGCGCTTTGCCAAATTTCTGAGATCGGTTGCGCTTCACCAACAACCCCAGCCTATTGGCTGCCAGAAAAATCATGTGCAACGGGCCCCCCGCTTCCAGAGGCTGCTCCCGCACCCTGGACAAACGCAGACGAGGAAGGAGTTTCTGCAAGTCCTGATAGCGCCAGCGGCCATCCAACCGCAGCTTTACAGAGTGATTTTGCACATATCCTAGCAGGGCGCCCAGGTCGTCCAACAGCATCTGGCCCAGATTGCGTTCGGTTTCCGGAGCGGGGATCGGGTCGGGAAGCGGGGGGGCGGATGGAGGCCGGGCTTCGGCAGGGAGCAGGGGGACCAGGTCCTCGGGAATGCTCACAAACTCGATCATCTCATTTCCCACCTCTTTAAAGCCGCGCACAATCCAACCCAACCACCACAACTCTTCGCCCGGGCCTGTGGGACTTTTCCAGGGTTGTTCCATTTGCAACCGGCCAACCCCGATGCGGCGCAGTTCGCCAAAACGCCGTTCAAAAGCCAGGATGGGCAACCCCTTCTCATCGACCATCAAGGCGCTCAAGGCCTCGCGAGCCTGGGGCGAGAGGTCGTTCCACACTTCGCGCACATGCGCCTCCTCCGTCATCGCCCTGGCCAATTCGCTGGCGAACGAACTCTTGGCCGAGCCGTTTTCAATGATCAATCCTTGGTTTTGAGCAAATACGCGCAATTCGATGATATCTCTGTCCGCAAAATGCTGTTTCAATTTCATGCTCGTTTCTCGTTAGCATCGGAGGAAGTTGGGAGCGTGGGGGTGACGCCATGGGTTCGAGGGGGAATGATGAACTGTCCCCCCGGTTCCAGGAAATGCACCTGGGTTTCAGGAGACAATTGTTTGGTGTAGTAGATGAATTTCGGGCCGGGCACGCGCAAATAGGTGAACATCTCCCAAATGGGGCCCAGTGGGCGAAAGGAGGCCCAGTGAATGGGAATGACGTGCCGCGGCTTCAGCAAGGCCACCGCCTCGGCCGCGGACTTTGGGTCCAGATGGCCTGTGCCCAGGGTGGGTCCCCACCCCCAAATGGGAATCAACGCCACGTCAATGCTTTCTTTGGCAAGCTCAGCCATTTGGGGAAAGACGTCGGTGTCGCCGGGGAAGTAGACCACGCTATCCCCTTTTAGCAAATAGCCTTGGGCCAGCCCGATGATGGGAAGATTGCCGCCATGTTCGGCATGGGTGACCTGCACGGTCACATCGCCAAGCTGATATGCTTCACCCGGACTGAGTTCGATGACCGGGCGACATAATACGCGACGCAACCATTTCCCTGCACCCCTGGGCGCGATCATGGGCGCATTGCAGGGTAGACGTCGTAATGAGGGCAGGTGCAGATGATCCAGATGGAGGTGGGAGAGCAGGATGAGGTCCGGCGAAGGCTGTTGGCTGATCCACTTGGGCGCGGAGAAATTGCGTCGGCGCAGATGAAGGACGCGGTCGGTCAGCACGGGATCGGTGAGGATGTGTTTCCCGCCCATGTGAAACATGACGGTGGCGTGGCCGAGAAAGCTGAGTGAGTCGGACATGGCTTCATTTTACAATCTTTTTACGATTTTCAAACATTTTCCTTCGGTCCCTCCGTTACAATGAAGGAAAAGCCGCCCCAAGGGCGTGCTTCTTCCTCTATGTTTACCAATCCCGCCATCTTAGGTACAATACTCATGCTCCAAACTACAACAGGCAATGCGCCGCCCATGCCTAAAATTTTGATTATCGAAGACGAACCAGCCATCGTCGAACTCGTCACGTTGTATCTTGGCCGAGAAGGTTTCCATGTTGCCGCGGCGTATGACGGCGTGGAGGGATTGGTCGCGGTGAAGATGGAGCAACCCGATCTCATCATCCTCGACCTGATGCTGCCTGAGATGGATGGCTGGGAGGTGTGCAAGCGCTTGAGGCAGGATACAGACATTCCCATCATCATGCTCACGGCCCGCGGGGATGATGTGGACAAGATCGTGGGGCTGGAGCTGGGGGCCGATGATTATGTGACCAAGCCATTCAATCCTCGCGAGCTGGCGGCGCGGGTGAAGGCGGTATTGCGTCGCGGCCGCGTCCGTGAACAAGCCAACGGGGTGATACGGCTGGGCGAGCTGGTTCTGGACCCGGCGCGGCGGGAAGTGCGAATTCGCGGGGAGCTGACATCCTTGCGCGCCAAGGAATTCGATTTGTTGCAGACGATGGCCCGGCATCCGGGCATGGTCTTTTCTCGCGAACAACTGCTGAACCAGGTTTGGGGTTATGATTATCTGGGCAGTACGCGCACGGTGGATGTCCATGTGGCCCAATTGCGCCAAAAGATCCGGGATTGCGGCGTGCAAATCGAAACTGTGTGGGGCGTAGGCTACAAACTCTGCGTGGACGATGACTAACACCCTTCGCTTTCGCCTTTTTCTCTCCTACGCCATCCTTACGACCACCATTTTGGTGGCCGCAGCTCTGACGCTGACCCTGGCCTGGCGCAGTGTGCAAGACCGGGTCATTCACGCCAGGCTTTCGGCGTCTGCGCCACTCACCGCTCGCGTGGTGCGGGAACTTTTGCGTAACCGCACTCGCCCTGAGGCCATTGCCAGCGAACTGAGCGCGCCTCTGCAGGCCCGTCACGCCCGGCTGCTGCTGGTGCGAGATGGCCGCATCCTTGGCGACTCCGCGAATGGAGAACTGGTGGGGCAGCCCTTCGATCTCAACTTCACGCCCGCGCAGCTGCGAAAATCCTCTCGTACGCCTCTCACGGGCGTGTTCGCCGCCTCTGATGGCCGCGACTATTTGTATGCGCTGATGGCGCTGGCGCCACCCAAAGGCGCTCTCCCCGGAGCCAGCCCTTTGTACATGGTCCAGATCAGCCCGCGGCGATTTCCTAACCTGGTGCAGGAGATCGGTCGACAGCTCTTGTGGGCCACCCTCATCGCTGTGGCAGTGGGTCTCATCCTTTCCTGGTTTCTCAGCCGTTGGATCACCCGTCCTCTCACCCAGATCGCCCAGGCGGCGGACCAAATCGCCCGAGGCGATCTGGATTTGCATCTGCAGGTTTCTGGCCCGGCCGAGGTGAAGCATGTGGCAGGGCAATTTAATCGTATGGCTGAGGAGGTTCGGGCGTCTCGCCAGGCGCAACAGGCCTTCATCGCCAACGTGTCTCACGACCTGAAGACGCCTCTCACCATCATCCAGGGCTTCTCTCAGGCCCTGGTGGAGGGCGTGACCGAGGACCCGGCCAGCGCCCAGCGGGCCGCAGAAACCATCCATGAGGAATCGTTGCGTATGGGACGCCTGGTGGATCAGTTGCTGGATTTGACGCGATTGGAATCGGGGCAGGCGCGATTACGCCGCTCGGCTGTGAATCTGAAGGTCGTGGCGGCCGATGCCCTGGAACGCTTTCAACTCGCCGCGAAGCAGAAGGGCGTCACGCTATCGCAGCTGGGGGACGACGTGACAGTTGAGGGAGACCGGGATCGACTGATGCAAGTTTGCGCGAATCTATTGGAAAACGCGGTGCGACACACGCCCGAAGGCGGGTTGGTGGTCTGTCGCGTGGGTTTGGCTCCCGATGCGCCGGGCATGGCCGAATGGGTGGTGCAAGATACGGGGCCAGGCATACCTCCCGAGGAGCTGGAGCGGGTCTTCGATCGTTTTTATCAGGGTGACAAGGCTCGGCGGCGGGGCAGCTCCGGCCTGGGGCTGGCCATTGTGCAGGAGATTGTACGGGCGCATGGGGGTCGCGTGGAAGCGCGTTCCACGCCAGGGCATGGCGCCACCTTCCGGGTGCTCCTTCCTCTCCTTCCCTCCGATCCTTCGGCTGGCGCACCTTCTTCCTGAAGTGCGGGCAAGGCGCGATGTCTCGCCATCACCCATTCCAAAATGGAGCCAGATAGACGTCCTTGAGGTGGTCTGCGATCTCGTCCAGTTCGTCGGGGCGAGGCAGCCGCTGGTTGAGTTGACGAAAATGGGTGGTGATCCAGAGATAAAGGTCGGTGTGGGTGCGTTTGGGAAAATGTTTCATCACGCCTGAATCCCGAATCATCTCGCAGATGGGCCGGTAGAGTTGCTCGTACCAGGCCAGCACGGCGTCCGGCCATTCCCGCGGCTCCTCATCCGGCTCCCGGTTGAGATAGCGAAAGAGCGCGATATGTCGCAGCAGACGGGCGTAGTAGCGAGGTTCGCTGAGCCGGAGATCCATCCCGGGCAGAATTTCATCGGCCCGCGTCACTCGCAAAAAGTCGCCATAAGCGCGGATATCCGGCAAGTCGTTGGGTTTGAGGTCGGGCGCCAGGGGCACGCGGGAGGTGATCTCCAGCACATGGGCCTGGATGGTTTTATCGCCATGGGCCCGGGCCACGGAGACGCGGTGATGCCCATCCCGCACGAAGTACACCTCCCCCAGCTTGTAGAGCTCCACCGGGCGCATGGGCAGGCCATAGCGGCGGGCCGCCTCCACCCGCTGCCAGCGGTCCCGCAGCCCCTCATGTTTGGGCAAAAAGGCCAGATCAAATTCCTGATATCGGTCCACGCTCCCGCGGATGGCCTCGAGAGGTACATCCTGCACGCCCAGATCCACGGGCTCGCCCGAAGCAAGGGCTTCGCTCAATTCGCCGAAATCGAGCAGGTGATTGCGGTAGCCGCGTAAAAAAGCCAGGATGTCGTGGAGCACCGCCTTACGCCGGGCCCGGTCGAACTCCCGGGCCGCAGGGCTGTCTTCGCCAAACTGAGCCGCGAGATGCTGGTCTTGTCGTTGCAGAAATTCAGGGTTCAGGTCGCTCATGCCGTCTCCTGCTTCGTAAATAGGCGTCTGCCACGTCATTCTGAGGGAGCGAAGCGACCGAAGAATCCAGCAAAGCGCACT
>CAZDCN010000002.1:0-20377 GCA_964503945.1 uncultured Caldilineales bacterium | reverse complement strand
GCATTCCCGTCGAGACCTGCAACTCCTGCCACAATCGCGGCAAGCGCATCGGCGTGAGCTACGAGGGCATCATGGAGTTCCCCTATGGCACGCCCTTCGACGAGACCGGCATGGGCCAGCCCAAGCTCCACACCAAGAAATACCTCTACATCAAGGATGACCTCCACCACTCGGTGGAGAGCCGGCCCGAGAATCCCAAGGGTGGCATGCTGTGTCAAGATTGTCACACCAGCCTGGAGATGCACGGCGACGGCAACATGCCCGGCACCACCCTGGCCCAGGTGGAGATCGAATGCTCCGACTGTCACGGCACGCCCGACGCCTACCCCTGGGAGCTCCCCATCGGCTTTGGCGAAGAGGAGCTGCTGGGCGGCGAAATCGGCTCGGACCCGCGCGGGCTGTGGGAGAGCGACACCCTGCCCGACAACAAGACCTACTTCGGCATGGCGTATCCCGCGGAGGATGGATTCTTGCTGACCGCTCGCGGCAATCCCTTCGAGAACGTGGTCAAGAAGGGTGACGAGGTCATCGTGCACTCCGCCAGCGGCCTGGACTTCAAGGTTCCCTTGCTGAAGAAGATCAAAGAAGACGGGACTTGGAAGAGCAAGGACGCGGAAGTGGCCATGGACAGCGTGGCCAAGCACATGGAAAACCTGGAGTGCTACTCCTGTCATGCGGACTGGGCGCCCCAGTGCTACGGCTGCCATGTGACCATGGACTACTCCGAGGATAAGTCGGACAGCGACTGGGTGGCTCGCGGCAACGCCCAATTGGCAAACGGTCTCAACGACATGACCATCACCTCGCCCGGCAAGGCTAAAGAAGGCCGCTCCTACCTGCGGTGGGAGGAGCCCATCCTGGGCATCAACGGCGAAGGCCGCGTCACCCCGCTCATCCCCGGCTGCCAGGTCATCTACACGGTGGTCGGGCCCGATGGCGAAAACGTGGCGCATAACGTCATCGCCACCAGCGAGGAAGCGCCCATGGCCCTGGACATGGCGCCGGTGCAGCCCCACACCGCCGGTCGCAAGGCCCGCACCTGCGAATCCTGCCACAACAACCCCAAAGCCCTGGGCTATGGCATCGAGGGCGGACGCTTCCTGCAAGGCTATGATCAAGGCTTCATCGTGGATCTGGCCGACGCCGAGGGCAACATCCTGCCCACCAATGTTCAGTATCAGAGCCAGCCCGTGCCCGCCTTGAAGACCGACCTGAGCCAGGTGGTGGACCCCGAGACGGGTGAACAGCTGATGGTGGTGGGCACCCACTGGCCCGCCTCCGGCCCGCTGACCGCGGACCAGCGCACCCGCATGGAACGCGTGGGCCTGTGCATGGGCTGTCATCAGAACATGGCGGACGCCGCCTTCTGGACCAATGAAGTCATCGCCAAGTACGGCAAGATTGCCACCAACGAAGAGCATATCGCTATGCTCAACCAGCTGGTGCATGACGCCGTGGCTGCCGGTGACAACGCCAAGGCCAAGGAATATGAAGAGGCCATCCAGAAGCTGCAGGAGACCGAGGCCAAGCTGAAAGAGGCCGAATCCAAGGCTCAGGAAGCGGAAGCCGCCGCCCAGGCCGCGGAGATGGAAAAGAAGAACCTGGAAGCCGAGCTGGAGAAGGCCAAAGCCCAGTCTCAGGTCGAGCAGACGCCCGCGCCGGCCCAAGGCGGCAACAACCTGGTCGCCATGCTCATCGCAGCCCTGGTGGGCCTGGTGGTGGGCGGCGGCGTCGCCTTCGTCCTCAAGAAGTAAATCAGACCGATCCACACCCTGATGTGCGACGCATCCGAGCAACGCGATAAGCGCCAGCGATACGCCTTTGAGAGAGGAGTTATCCGATAAACCCAACTGCGTTGAGTCCGGTGCGTCGCACACCCCTTCGACATGCCGGCAGGCGCTCGCAACGCCTGCCGGTTCTATTCTGACTTCGATTTTCATTTTCTATAACTTTTTGCTACAATCTACTCACCAAACGTTCATTTTTGGATGACATCGCTATGGAACAGGCAATGACGCAAAAACACACCGCATGGTGGCGCTGGCTTGTCGGCGCCATCGTGGCCGTCGTGGTAGGCGTTGGCGTATGGTATGCATTGACGCAGTTCACAACTTTGGGGGTGACGAAGGGGCAAGGGGAAGATATGAGTTCGAAAACCGTTGCGGCGAACCGCGATCCCGCCGAGTTGCCCATGGATGATTTCACCCAGCTTGCCCTCCAGAAAGCCAAGCAGGGGGATGTGGAGGGCGCGCTGGAGGCCTTTTCGGTGGCCATCGCCGCCAATCCTGACGGCGCGTCGGTCCCCTATTACTATCGGGGATTGGTGTACATCGAGCAGGGGCAGGTCATGGAAGCCATCGACGATTTCACCAAAGCCATTGAGATCGACTCCCATTTCCCGCAGGCGTACGCCGCGCGGGGCACCGCCTACCTGATGACCAGCCGTCCCGCCAAGGCTGCGGAGGACTTCAATAAAGCCATTCAACTCGATCCCAACAACGCCACCACCTTCGTCAACCGGGCGCGGGCCTATATGGGCCTGCAGATGCTGGAGGAAGCGGAGCAAGACCTGAATCGGGCCATCGAACTCGATCCCAGCCTGCTTCCCGCCTACTTCAACCGCGGCGTGCTGTATATGTTGCAGCAACGCACCGAGGACGCCCTGGCGGATTTCAACAAATGCGTGGAAATCAACGCCAACGCGCCTGCTCCCTACTTTAATCGGGCAGTGGCCTATATCGAACTGGGTGACAAAAAGGCCGCGGCCACAGATTTAGCCATCTATCTCACCCTCTCCAAGGATGAAGAGGGCAAGCATCAGGCCCGGGCTTTGTTGGATTCCCTCACCGGCACCCAGGGCCTGGACGTCATGCTCCAGGAAGACGTGGACAGCGGCGAAAACGGCCACAACCAGTAGGCGTACGCCGAACGGATAGAAATTTCTCCCATTTTGGAGCATCTCCAGACGAGCATTTCCAGGTAAGATGGACCTGGAGTCTGTCGCGAGGGCGAGGCAGGAGCGATCTTCCCCCTGGCGACAGATTTCAGGCCCTCGCCTGAGCGGGTGACGGCGCTGTTTTGTGCCGTCACCATGGATTATATTCCGAAATCGAAATCATCAAATCATATCGAAGAAGGAGTGATCTATGGCAAGCGCTCCATCTGCGGCGACGGCCGCAGCCCCCAAATTGACGTATTGGAATGCCAGCTACACCTTCAAATCCTGGTTGCTGACCACCGATCACAAACGCATCGCGTTCCTGTATCTCATGGTGGTCTCTGGATTCGCCGCCTTCGGTTTGACCACGGCGATGATTTTGCGTTTGGAGTTGTTCACTCCGCAGCAGGAGCTCTTCCAGGATATCTACGCCCGCTTGTTCACCCTCCACGGCGGCGTCATGGTGTATCTGTTCATGCTGCCGGCCATGCTGGGCGTGCTGGGGAATTTCGTTGTTCCGCTGATGATCGGGGCGGAGAACGTCGCCTTCCCCCGGCTCAATCTTCTGACCTTCTACATGTATGCGGGGGGCAGCAGCCTCATCGTGGTGGAGGCGGCCTTTGGCGGCTCCGACGCGGGGTGGAATTTCCTGGCGCCTTACGCCACCTCCTTCACCCCCTCTCGCGTGCTGCCCGCGCTGGCCATCATTATGATCGTGGGCGTTTCCATGTTTCTGATGGCCGTCAATTTGCTGTTCACCATCCATGGCCGCCGGGTGAAGGGGCTGGATTGGCAGGACCTGCCTCTGACGGTGTGGGGTTACTACCTGGCCAGCATCACCATCATCGTCGGCTCCTTTTTCATGTTGGTCTGGGCGTTCCTCACCGCGACGATGCGGGAGCAGATGTTGGGTTATGTGAATTACGGGTTGAATTTGAAGCCCCAACTGTTGGTGCAGACTTTCTGGTTATACGCGCACACCTCGGTGTATGCCATGGCTTTGCCCGCGATCGGGGTCATGGCCGACATCATCGAAACCTTCTCCCGCCGCTCCCTGGTGGGGCGCAAGGGCGTTGAGCATGCCATGATCTCGCTGGCGGTGTTGATGGCGTTGAGCTGGGGCGTGCACACCTTCACCGGCGATCAATGGGCCTGGGTCAATCTCTTCTTCTCGCTGGTAGCCTTCCTCAGCGCCGTCCCCCTGGCGATTATCATCCTCAGCCTGTTTGCCACCATTCGCAAGGGACACCCGCCCTTCACGTCGCCCATGGTGTTCGCCTTGAGTGCGCTGATCTCCCTGATCCTGTATCTGGTCAGCAGCCTGGCTCTCTTTTCTCCCGCCACGGCCCAGGCCGTTCTGCACACCCAGTTTGAGTGGGCCAATTTCCATTTCCTCATGGTGGGGGTGGTGTTGGTGACTTTTTTGGGCGGCATGCATTACTGGTGGCCCAAAGCCACCGGCCGCATGTATCCCGAATTGTTCGCCAAGATCACAGGCTGGACCATCTTGGTGGGGACGTTGGGGGCTTTCGCGCCTGGTTTCCTGCTGGGTTTGCTGGGCATGCGCACCCGGGTGGTTTCCTATCCCGAGGCGTGGCTCATGCCCAACCAACTCATCACCACGAGCACCATTCTGCTGGGCGTGGGGCTGACGCTGCCGCTGCTTTACTTCTTCTACGCCACCTTCTGGGGCGCCCATTCCGGCGACAATCCCTGGGAATCCACCACCCTGGAATGGCGCACCGCGTCGCCCCCTCCGCCTGAAAATTTCACAGGCGAACTCCTGGCTGAAAGATAAAACCGCATTCAGGTCCGCCTTCGAGATTTCATCGGATAGCCATCCATTCCGCCATCGGCGTCATCACCTCTTCATCCGATTCATCGTCAATGAGGATGTCATATGTCCCAAATTTTCCCTCCCTTCTTCAACCTGATTGCCAAAGCGATGGTGTTGGCCGTGCTCATCTTGCTGGTAGCCGGCGCGGCGATTTCCTATGTGTTCGTTCGCTCGCCCTACATGCGCGGCACCACCATCGCCCGGGAGCAGCCGGTGTTCTTCAGTCATGAACATCATGTGGGCGAGTTGGGGCTGGATTGCCGTTATTGCCATGTGAATGTGGAGCGCAGCAGCTTCGCGGGCGTGCCCTCCACCGACATCTGCATGGGATGTCATTCCCAGGTGTGGGCCAAGAGTCCCGCCATTGCGCCCATCCAAGAGAGCATGGAAACCAATCAGCCCATCGCCTGGAACCGGGTGAACAACGTGCCCGACTACGTCTTCTTTAACCACAGCATCCACATCAACAAAGGCATTCCCTGCAAGGAGTGTCATGGCCGCGTGGACAAGATGGCCTGGACGCGAAAAACGCAGCCCCTTTCCATGGAATGGTGCCTGAATTGTCACCGCAACCGCCAGGATCACGTGGTCCCTCGGGAGGAAGTTTTCAACATGCAATATGAACTTCCCAAGGACCCGGCAGCGCGTGCGGCTCTGCAGGCCGCGCTGGTGGAGAAATACCATGTGGATGTGAATCAGTTCCAGGTGACCGACTGTTCCGTGTGTCACCGTTAGTGTCATCGCAATCCGCTGTCATTATTTTGGTCGGTATGTGACCATTCACCTAATTCGAGAAGGTGATTATGGACGAAAAACGTTTACAGATTTCCGAACTTCGCAAACGGCTTGCCGAAAAGACCGGCAAAGCGTATTGGCGAAGTTTCAACGAGATCGCGGAGACCGAGGAATTTCGCGAGTTTCTGGAACAGGAATTCCCCGCCGGCGCCGCGTATCTGGATGACCCTACCGGCGTCACCCGCCGCACCTTCCTCAAGATCATGGGCGCATCCATGGCGCTGGCCGGTCTCACCGCCTGCACGGCCACGAATCCCGAAAAGATCATGCCTTATGTGCAGGCGCCCGAAGAGGTCATCCCCGGCGAGCCCCTGTTCTACGCCTCGGCCTTCCCCACGCTGGGTTACGGCATGGGCGTGATTGTCGAGACCCACGAGGGACGCCCGACTAAGATCGAGGGCAACGTCAACCACCCCGCCAGCCTGGGGGCTACGGACATCTTTGCTCAGGCCTCCATTCTCAACCTCTACGACCCGGATCGCTCACGTCAGCCCACCCGCCAGGGCCTGATGAAGACCTGGGCCGATTTCACCGCGGAGTTGGGGAAGGAGCAACAGGGCTGGGGAGATGGCCAGGGCGTGCGCATCCTCACCCAAACGGTGACTTCCCCCACCCTGGCCAGTCAAATCCGGGCGTTTCTGGAAAAGTATCCGGCCGCCAGGTGGCATCAGTATGAGCCGGTGAACCGGGACAGCGCCCGGGTGGGAGCGCAGCTCGCCTTCGGCGAGTTCGTGGACACCCTCTACCATTTCGACAAGGCGGATGTGGTGCTCTCCCTGGACGCCAACTTCCTCGCGTCCGGCCCGGCCAGCGTGCGCTATGCCAAGGATTTCATGAAACGTCGCCGCGTGGCGGATAAGGGCGAAGGCGGCGACATCGAAATGAATCGCCTCTATGTGGTGGAGGCGGCTCTCAGCAACACGGGCGCCGTCGCCGACCATCGGCTGCCTTTGCGGGCGGTGGATGTGGAGCATTTCACCCGCTCGCTGGCCCAAAAGCTGGGCCTGGCGGTGGAAGGGGGCGATCCCGAGAAATATGGCGCATGGCTGGACGCCCTGGTGGAGGACCTGGAATCCCACAAGGGCGCGAGCATTGTCATCCCCGGCGATCAACAGGACCCCGTCGTCCATGCGCTGGCCCACGCCATCAATCAGGCCCTGGGCAACGTGGGCGAGACGGTCACCTACATCGAGCCGGTGGAAGCTCAGCCCGTCAACCAGACGGAGGACCTGGCCCAACTGGTGGAGGACATGCACGCGGGCGCGGTCAAGGCCCTCTTCATCATCGACGGCAATCCTGTGTACAGCGCTCCCGCGGACCTGAACTTCAAGGAGGCGCTGAAGCAAACGCCTTTCAGCGTCTACATGGGCGCGCTGCTGGATGAGACCGCGGTGGAAAGCCTGTGGTACATCCCTCGCAGCCATTATCTGGAATCCTGGGGGGATGTGCGGGCCTTCGATGGCACGGTCACCATCATCCAGCCCATGATTAACCCCTTGTATGAAAGCAAATCGGAATATGAGCTCATGGCGGCCCTGTTGGGGGACCCTGAAGCCGCCGGGAATGACATCGTCAAGGGTTACTGGCAGGCCAATGCGGGCGTGGGCGAAGCGGAATTCGACACATTCTGGCGCGTCTCCTTGAGCCAGGGATATGTGGAGGATTCCCAATCTCCGGAGAAAGCCGTCACCGCGTCCCCGGCCGCGGTGGCAAAACCGGTCAGCGCCAACTCCGACGCGATGGAGATCGTCTTCCGTCCCTCGCCCCACTTGTGGGATGGTCGATTCGCCAACAACGGCTGGCTGCAAGAGCTGCCCGACGGCATCACCAAGCTCACCTGGGACAATGCCGCCATGATGGCGCCGGCCCAGGCCGAACGCTTGAATCTGGCCGAGGGTGACGTCATCGTCCTGAATTACTTCGGCAATTCGGTGGAAGCGCCCGTGCTGATCATGCCCGGCCACGCCGACAATTCGGTCACGGTGTATCTGGGCTATGGACGGCATGTGGTTGGCGACGTGGGGCGGGACGTGGGATTCAACGCCTACCTCCTCCGCACGTCGCACAAGCCCTGGCAGGATACGGGCCTGCGGCTCACCTACACGGGCGACGCTTACCCGCTGGCCCGAACCCAGGACCACCAGCTGATGATGGGGCGGCATTTGGTCATCAGCGGCACCCTGGAAGAATTCAAGAAGAACCCTGAATTCGTGCAGGAGCAGACTGAATACGAAAAAATCTCCCTGTATCCCAGCTTCTCCTATCGGGGCAACGCCTGGGGCATGACCGTGGACCTGAGCGCCTGCATCGGCTGCAACGCCTGCGTCATCGCCTGTCAGGCGGAGAACAACATCCCCATCGTGGGCAAGGAGGAAGTGCAGCGGGGCCGGGAGATGCACTGGATGCGCATTGACCGTTACTTCGTGGGCGATCTGGACAACCCCGCTGTGGCCTATCAGCCCGTGATGTGCCAGCAGTGCGAAGGCGCGCCCTGCGAAGTCGTTTGTCCTGCCGCGGCCACCGTGCACAGCCGCGAGGGCCTGAACGACATGGTCTACAATCGCTGCATCGGCACCCGCTATTGTGAGAACAACTGCCCCTACAAGGTGCGCCACTTCAACTTCTTCCAGTATGTGGATGTGGATACGCCCTCGCTGCAGCTGATGCGCAACCCCAACGTCACCGTGCGCTCCCGCGGCGTCATGGAAAAATGCACCTACTGCGTCCAGCGCATCAACGCCGCCCGCATCCGCTCCAAAAAGGAAAACCGTCCGATTCGCGATGGCGAAGTCAAGACGGCCTGCCAGGCCGTGTGTCCCGCGGACGCCATCGTCTTCGGCAACATCGCGGATACCGAAAGCCAGGTGGCGCAACTGAAGGAAAGCCCGCTGAACTACGAACTGCTGGGCGAATTGAATGTTCAGCCTCGCACCACCTACCTGGCCCGGCTGAAGAACCCCAACCCCAATCTTGCGGAGGAGGTGTAACGCCATGGCGGCATCCACGGATTCGGCTGAAGTCCCGGTCCTCGGTCCCGGGCAAACCTACGCTACCGTCACCGACCGAGTGAGCGGCGTCATCCTCACCAAGGAGACGCCGAAAGGGTGGTTTATGGGCTTCGGCATCGCCTTTTTGGGCATGATGCTGATGCTGTTCTCCCTGACGGTGTTATTCGCCAAGGGCACCGGCGTCTGGGGGTTGAATAACACCGTCGCCTGGGGGTTCGCCATCGTCAACTTCGTGTGGTGGGTCGGTATCGGTCACGCTGGCACCCTCATCTCCGCCATCCTCCTGCTCTTCCGGCAGGAATGGCGCAATTCCATCAACCGTTTTGCCGAGGCCATGACCATCTTCGCCGTGGCCAACGCAGGTCTTTTCCCCATCATCCACACCGGTCGCCCGTGGCTGGCCTACTGGTTGCTGCCCTACCCCAGCATGTTCCAGTTGTGGCCCCAGTTTCGCAGCCCGTTGTTGTGGGATGTGTTCGCCATCTCCACCTATGTGACCATCTACCTCCTCTTCTGGTATGTCGGCCTCATTCCCGACTTCGCCACCCTGCGGGATATGAGCGAGAGCAAGATCGTGCGCCGCATCTACGGCTTTTTCGCCCTGGGTTGGCGGGGCGCGGCCCGGCACTGGTCCCAATACGCCCGGGCCTCCTTGCTGCTGGCGGCTCTGGCCACGCCCCTGGTGGTGTCGGTCCACAGCGTCGTCAGCTTTGACTTCGCCGTCAGTCAGGTGCCCGGCTGGCACACCACCTTCCTGCCGCCCTACTTCGTCTCGGGCGCCATTTTCTCGGGTTTCGCCATGGTGCTCACCCTGGCCATCCCCATCCGCAAGTTCTACCACATGGAGGATTTCATCACCGACCGCCATCTGGAGAACATGGCCAAGGTGATGCTGGCCACGGGGCTCATCGTGTTCTACGCCTACATCATGGAGGTGTTCTTCGCCTGGTACAGCGGCAATGAATATGAGCAATACATGATCTTCAACCGCATGACCGGGCCTTACGCCCCGTACTACTGGGCGTTGATCTTCTGCAACGGCGTCATTCCCCAGCTGCTCTGGCTGAAGAAGGTGCGCCGCACGCCCTGGATCCTGTTTATCATCTCCATCATCGTGAACATCGGCATGTGGCTGGAGCGCTTCATCATCGTCATCACCAGCCTGTCTCGGGAATTTCTCCCCTCCACCTGGCAGTATTACGCGGGAACCTTCTGGGATTGGTCCCTCTACATCGGCACCCTGGGCTTCTTCTTCGTGCTCATCTTCCTCTTCCTGCGTGGCCTGCCCATGATCAACATGTTCGAAATGAAGGAATTGGTTCACCATCTTTCCCACCGAGGCAAGGAGCATTAAACCATGAGCGAATCGGTATATGGCCTCATCGCCAAGTTCGATACGCCCGAAGAGGTGGTGGAAGCGACCCGCCGGGCGCGCGAGGCCGGCTACAAAAAGATGGAGGCCTATTCCCCCTTCCCCATCGAGGAATTGGCCGAGATCCTGGACTTCAAGCCCAAGATCCAATATCTGGTCTTGCTCGGCGGCATTGTCGGGGCGCTCGTCGGCTTTGGCATCCAGTACTACGCCTCGGTCATCGCCTATCCCCTGATCATCGGCGGGCGACCCTTCAATAGCTGGCCCGCATTCATCGTCGTGATCTTCGAGATGACCATCCTCTTCGCAGGGCTGGCCGCGGTGTTCGGCATGCTGGGGCTCAACGGCTTTCCCCATCCCTACCATCCCGTCTTCAACGCCAAAGATTTCCATCTGGTCTCCCGGGATAAATTCTTCCTGGTCATCGAATCCGACGACCCGCGGTTCGAACGAGAACGCACTCGGGCCTTTCTTGAAAGCCTGAACCCCGAGGAAGTCACCGAAGTGCATCCATAGGAGATTGCCATGCGACTCACAACACGTCACCATTCCAATTTGCGTCGAGCGGGCATGGTCGCTGCGATCTTGCTGGTGATTTTCGTCCTGTCCGGCTGTACGATGACCATGAGGGATCAGCCCCGGATCGATCCCTACGAACCCGCTCCCTTCTTCCAGGATGAACAATCGGCCCTGCTGCCTGTGGAAGACACCGTTCCCTATGATCAGGCCAAGACCGACGAAGCCCTCTACACCGGGCAGGTGGAGGGTCAATATGTGGAGGAGTATCCCTTCCCCATTACCCAAGAGGACCTGGAATATGGCATGGAGCGCTATAACATCTACTGCGCCCCTTGCCACGGATTTACGGGCGATGGCGATGGCATGATCGTCCAGCGCGGCTTCCGTCAGCCCCCCAGCTTCAACCAGGATCGCTTGCGAGAAGCGCCGCCTGGCTATTTCTTCTACGCCATCACCCATGGTTTCGGAACCATGCCCAGCTACGCCAACCGCATTCCTGTACGCGACCGCTGGCTCATCATCGCCTACATCGAAGCGCTGCAACTCAGCCAGCACGCCCCCGTTGAAGAGCTGCCCCTCAGGGACGCGGTGGAGTTGGAGGTTGCGCAATGAAGGAGCAAACCATGACTCGAATTCAGGCAGACGAAAAACTGCTCAAGCGATGGCGATCCTACCAAAAGCTATCGCTGATCATCGGCGTTTTGGGCTTCCTCATCCTGATTGCCGGTTATTTTCTGGGCGTCGAGGACTTCTTCCCCTCCTATCTGATCGGATGGGTGTTCTGGGTGCAGGTGGCCCTGGGCGCGCTGGTCATCCTCATGATCCAGAACACGGTGGGGGGGCGCTGGGGGCTGGTCATCCAAAGGGTGGTGGAGGCCGCCGCCATGCCCCTGCCCTTGCTGTTTGTCCTGTTCATCGTCGTCATCATCGGCATCCCTCACCTGTATGAATGGTCTCATGCCGAGGCGGTGGCCCACGATGCGCTGTTGCAACATAAAGCGCCTTATTTGAACGTCCCCTTCTTCATCATCCGTTCGGTCATTTACTTCGCACTGTGGATTGGCTTCGCCTGGCTGTTGCGAAAATGGTCGGTCAAACTGGATGAAAACCCCGATGATAAGGCCACCCGCAAGAAACTGCGCAATCTCAGCGCCCCTGGCATCCTCCTCTTTGGATTCACCGTCACCTTCGCGTCGGTGGATTGGATGATGTCCCTCGAACCTCACTGGTATTCGACCATCTACGGGATGATGTTCGGCGTCGGCGCTCTGGCCTCGGGGTTCGCTTTCAGCATCATCATGCTGATGGGCATGATCAAATACAAGCCCTGGTCCGGCGTCATCCAGACCCTGGATATCAGCGACCTGGGCAACTGGCTCCTGGCCAGCGTCATGCTCTGGGCCTACATCGCCTTCTCCCAATTCCTCATCATCTGGTCCGCCAACCTGCCCGAAGAGACCGTCTGGTATCTGGCCCGGACCACGGGCGGGTGGCAATGGGTGGCGTTGATCAACGTGTTTCTGCATTTCTTCCTTCCATTCTTCCTCCTATTATCCCGGGGAACCAAGAAAGAACCGGGACGGCTCAAGAAAATCGCCTGGCTGGTGTTGCTCATGCGTTTCGTTGACCTCGTCTGGCTGATCTTCCCCGCCTTCTCGCCCAAACACCTGGCCTTCCCCTGGCTCTCCATCGCGGCCTGGCTGGGCATTGGCGGTCTCTTCCTGACCATCTTCTTCCATCAGCTGGCGAAAGTCAGCGTGCCACCCCTGTACGACTCCCGACTACCGGTCACTCAAGCTTCTGAGGAGGCGCACGGTCATGTCAGCTAACACCCGTCATCCCGGCTACGAGTCGGGCGGTTATGGACGCACTTTGTTGCTCCTCGTCATCATCTTCGTTGTGGCGGTCATCGGTTTGGTTGCCGCACTGAACGGCGCCTTCCAGGCTCAGACCGTGACCGACTTCCCCGTGGACACCACCACCTTTCAGGAGCCCGTCATCCAAATCGATCCTGTGGCCGATCTGGAAGCGTACAAGTCCCAGCAGCAGGAACGGTTGAACAGCTATGGTTGGGTGGACAAAGACGCGGGCATCGCGCATATTCCCATCGAGCGGGCTATCGAACTGACGGCCCAGCAGGGATTGCCTCACCGGTGATGGCAGCTTCGCAGCATCCCGCCCCTTCCCTAATGGAATGAAATCCTGGTTCTGCCCTGAACGCGGGCGGCCAAATGCGTGAAACGTCAAAAACTGATGCGTGACAGCCCCGCGTGTCACGTCTCCACGCATCCCGTGATATGCGGACTCGATCAACTTTGCCGCCGGAACTTTTTTCGCAAACCACGCCTAAGTTATTTTCGAAACAGGTGCCTGCCTTATGCCTACATTTTTATCGCTCCCCGAAAAGGCTTCATCCATAGCCGGCTCCGTCAACGTCCTGCTGTTGACGATGCTGGCGGTGGGCTTTTTCTTCGCCATCTGGATCGCGTTGCTCATGTTCGAGGCCATGTTGGGCAGCCCCCAGGAGAAAGCGCCCGCATCGGATAAAGATCGAACCGTGCCCAAGTGGTGGTCCT
Organism: uncultured Caldilineales bacterium; assembly: GCA_964503945.1. Lineage (GTDB taxonomy): Bacteria > Chloroflexota > Anaerolineae > J102 > J102 > M2005. The sequence continues at coordinate 7,332 of CAZDCN010000002.1, read as the reverse complement.
TTGGCGCGGGTCTGGTGATTATGATCTTCTTCTTCTGGTCCTCCTTCGTTTATCTGAACAACATCAAGACGCCCGAGGACGCAGAAAAGGTGATCTCGGTGGCCAAACAGTGGGTGTGGAAATTCCAGCACGCCCCCGATGGTCAGGCGGAGATCGATGAGCTCCATGTCGCTGTGGGCAAGCCCGTCCTGTTGATCATGACCGCGCAGGACACCACCCATAGCATCTTTGCTCCCAACTTGATGCAACAGCAAGACATCATCCCCGGCAAATTCACGGCCATGTGGTTCACCGCCACCAAGCCGGGCGAATATCCCTTCTATACCACCCAATACAGCGGCACCGGCTACACAAAAATGGCGGGCAAGATCATCGCCATGGAGCCGGAAGATTACCAGGCTTGGCTTTCGGGCAAGCCCGCCGGCCCGCCGGCGGGCGGCGGCGAGAACCTGGCGGCCATGGGCGAACAGCTCTTCACCGAACTGGGTTGCAGCGGCTGCCATGGCGACCAGGATACGCCCGTCGCGCCCACCTTGCACGACATCTACGGCAAGGAGATCACGCTGGCCGACGGCTCCACCGTCACGGTGGACGACGATTACCTGCATGAATCCATCGTCGATCCCCACGCCAAACTGGTGGAAGGCTACGGCCCCGTCATGCCCGACACCTACGGCGACCTGACCGAGGAGCAGCTTCAGGCGCTCATCGCCTACATCAAGTCCCTCAGCGGCGTGGCCCCCGAAGAAGGCGGGGGAGCCGCGCCGTCGGAAGGCGCAGGCGATCCCGCCCGGGGCGAACAGCTCTTCACCGAAAACGGCTGCAACGCCTGCCACACCGATCAGAACACGCCCGTCGCGCCCACCTTGCACAATGTCTATGGCAATCAGGTGGAGCTGGAGAGCGGCGAGACGATTATTGCAGACGATGCGTACATCATCGAGTCCATTATCGACTCCCACGCCAAGTTGGTGAAGGGCTACGGCCCGGTGATGCCGTTGTATGCCGACTTCAGCGACCAGGACCTGGCCGACCTGCTGGCCTACATCCAATCCTTGAGCGCGGCCACACCCGCGGAAAGCGGCCAACCACCCGCAGCCGAGCCCACCCAGGCCCCCGAACCCACCGAGGCGGCGGAAGCGTCATCCCCAGCTCCGGCGGGCGAGGGCGACGCCAAGGCGGGGGAAGAGGCCTTCGTCAAGAACGGCTGTCAGGCCTGCCACACCGACCAGGACACGCCCGTCGCCCCCACGCTCCACGGCATCTTCGGCAAAGAAATCGCGCTGGCCGACGGCTCCACCGTGGTGGCGGACGAGGATTACCTGCATGAATCCATCGTCGATCCCCACGCCAAACTGGTCGAGGGCTACGGTCCCGTCATGCCCCCCACCTACGCCGACCTGGATCCCCAGATCATCCAGGACATCATCGCCTACATCCAATCCCTGACTCCCTAGCGGCGGATTCCCTTACCGCATCTTGGGCGCAGTCATCTCGGCTGCGCCTTTTTTGTGTTATCATGGAATCATGAAGCTCGCCGACTCCTCCACCCGGTTCATGCTCCACCGCACGGGCAGCCTGGCCACGGCGGCCCGCGAAAAGGCCTGGGCCCGCACCCCCGACGCGGACGCGCTCCGGCAGCGCGCGATCCACGCCCGGGACCGGGTGCTGGCCGACCTGCCGACTTACCTCGACCGGCTGGAATGGGCCGCCGGCGGGCAAGGCGTCTCGGTGATGCGGGCGACCGACGCTCAGGAAGCCAACCGGCGCATCATCGAAACATTGCAAACCCTGAACGCGACCGAAACCCTGCGCAACCACCACCCCTTGCTGGACGAAATCAAGCTGGACCAGGCCGCGCGCGTCAACGCGGTGCGGCTCACCCCTCTGCATCCGGGCGACTTTCTCGCCCAACTGGTGGAGAGCCATTCCGGGCATCCTATCTGGCCCGTGGGCCATCTCACGGTGGAAGCCATCAGCGATGTGCTCCACGACAAATGGCGAGTGCCCAAAACCTATGATCCCGACCATCTCATCAGCACCATCCGCATGCGCCTGCGCCGCCAGCTGCTGCGGGCCGACGCCGCGGTCATGGGCGTCCATTTCGCGGCGGCGGATCCAGGCGTCTTCACCTTCCTGGACAATGACGGGCACAACGCCAGCCTCCTCTCCCTGGCCCGCCATGTCATCCTGGTCATGAGCATCGAGCAAGTGACGGCCAACATGGCCGATCTCGATGCACTGATCCGGGTCTTCGCCCTCAGCGCCTGGGGCAGACCCCTGCCCGCCTACATCACCCATCTGCCAAAGACCGCGCCTCCCCAGATGGATGGCCCTCGCTCCCTCCATCTGATTCTGGTGGATAACCGGCGCAGCGAGATCATCGCCCAAGGCTTTGGAGAGGCGCTGCGGTGCATGCATTGCGGGGCCTGTCACACCGTCTGTCCGGTGTATCAGCAGCTTGGCGGCGCGGGCTACGCTCCGTCCCCCTACGCTGGCCCCATCGGCACGGTGCTCAACCCCCTCCTGCTGACGCCCGAGCTGGGCGAATCTCAAACCTATCTGTGTGACGGATCGGGGATGTGCGCCCTCGCCTGTCCGTTGGACATCGATTTTGACCGACTCCGCCTCATGCAACGACGGCGCCGGGCCCCAGCCGGACCGTGGAGCGCCGATGGACGGTTTTTCGCATTGTGGCGTCGATTGCTGAGGGCGCCTCGGCTATTCCTTCGCTTTTGGCGACGCGCCACCCGGCCCGCCAATCCATCCTGATCGCTGCATTGTTTCCTCCATAACCCACGGATAGTGGACATACATCCGTGGATGGAGACCCGAGATCGGGACGCCCACACGCCGACACGCCGACACGCCCACACGCCCACACGCTCACACGCTCACACGCCCATACGCCCCTGATGACCGCTCCATGAACGCCGAACTGGTCAACGCCTTTCTTCGTCAGTTGGACGCCCTGGGCGCCACCTGGGAGTTGGAGGAGAATCCCATCGCCGCCCGGTTGACGCTGCTGCGCTATCTGCGCGAGCTCAATCGAAAGGACATCCTGGCCTGGGAGCCAGAAGCGCTGCCCCTGCCCGGGCTCGCCGAGGCGATGCAAGATGTGGGGCTGTCGCTCATAGTTCCCCATCGACGCCATCTCAACCCGGAATTGTGGGTCGGCCTGACCTCTGCGGACGCGGCGTTGGCGGATACGGGCTCTCTGGTGCTGTGTTGGGCCCGGGGCCAATCCTGGCTGCCCGCCCTGGTGGCCCTGCACCATGTGGCCCTGGTCCCCGCCAGCCGTCTCTATCCCGACCTGGCAACCTGGCGACAGGCGTGGGCGGCCTCCCGCCCGGCGGACCTGGCCGCCTCTCTCATCATTACCGGGCCCAGCAGCGCGGACGACATCGAACTGCACGCCCATCGGGGCATGTTCGGGCCTGGCAGGCAGCATGTCATTGTGTTTTATGACTGACTCGCTAAACGCCATGGATGGCATGTTCTGCAGAGAATGAAGAAACCTTAACACAGGTTTAACTTTTTCTGAACCTATTGGGCGGCTTTTTCGATTATAGTAGGGGGGCGAAGGACGGAGCTTTTGTTTTGACCTTTTAGGAAAATGACTTACAATTAGTCTTGCCGCCTTCGCCACGGGTTCAAACGTTTTCCTACATAAGCGGACACAGCGAAAGGGATTCTCCTTTTGCTTGTCTCATACAATCGTTTTCATCGGCAATCATGCCGAGCCCTTTTCGTTCCGTTTCTCTCTCAAGGAGGAGAATGATGAGACGTCGAAGGTTTCTTTTTCCAATGATCACCGTCCTGGTTCTGGCGCTGGTGATCATGACTGTCGCCGCCTGCGCGCAGCAGCCCGCGTCGGAAGGCGGTGAGAAGGTGGTGGAGGTGACGAAGGTGGTCGAAGTGACGAAGGTGGTCGAGGTGGAAAAACCCGCGGAGGAGACGATTCCCGAAGGGGCCACGGTGATCAACTTCTGGCATGCGTTTGGCGGCGGCCGCAAGCTGCTCATCGAGCGCATGGTGGCGGATTACAATTACACCCATCCGGGCGTGTATGTGAAGGTGGAGAACAAAGGCTCCTATCGCGACACCCTGAACGCGGCCATCCTCGCAGCCCAGCAGGGCAATCCCCCGCACATCGTGCAGATTTTCGAGGTGGGTTCTCAGTTGGCGTTGGATTCGGGCATTTTTGTGCCCTTCGAGGACAATGCGCCTTCCTGGGTGCACATGGAGGACCTCATCGGCGGCGTGTCCAACTACTATAACTTCAACGGCAAGTTCTATTCCATGCCCTGGAATTCCTCCAACCCCATCCTTTACTACAACAAGGACATCTTCAAGGCCGCGGGGTTGGATCCCGAGAAGCCGCCGGAAACTTTCGAGGAGATGCTGGACGTCTGCGACAAGATCGTGAGCAGCGGCGCGGCCAAGAACTGCGTGTCCTGGCCGCTGCATAGCTGGTTCTTCGAGCAGTGGATGGCCAACATGGGCGCGGAACTGGCCAACAACGGCAATGGCCGCGAGGCCCGGGCCACCGAGGTCTACCTGACCAGCGACGCGGCCAAGGAGATCGTGAATTGGTGGAAGGAGATGTATGACAAGGGGTACTACGCCTACAGCGGCAAGCTGGAGGACTGGGACGGCGCGGACGCCATCTTTGTTTCGGGCCAGGCGGCCATGGAAATCACGTCCACCTCGGATGTGGTCAATCGCCAAAACGATGCGGCCGAGAACGGCTTTGAGCTGGGCACGGGCTATTTGCCCTATCCCGCCAACAGCGAGCGCCAGGGCGTCATCGTCGGCGGGGCCAGCCTGTGGATGTCGGGCGGCCATCCGGATAATGAAATGAAGGCCGCCACCGATTTCGTCACCTGGTTCACCAACACCGAGAACGCGGTGCGCTGGCACAAGGCCACCGGCTACTTCCCCATCCGCAAGTCCGCGGTGACGGTGCTGGAGGGGCAGGATTGGTTCCAGCGCAATCCCGCGTATCGGGCGGCGTTCGATCAGCTTCTGAACACCAAGGATACGCCGGCCACCCGCGGCGCGGTCATCGGCGCTTTCCCTGAGGTCCGCACCATCATCGAGCAGGCCATCGAGAAGGTGCTGGCGGGCCAGGCGACGGTGGATGAGGCGTTGCAGCAGGCCAAGGAAGAAGCGGATAAGGCCATTCAGGATTACAATAAGTCGGTTGAGTAAGCGAGCCTGACGCAGACTGAATAAAACGCCCTCCGGACGGTCTGGGAACTCGCCCGATCGCCCGGAGGGTCCTCTCATTTTCATCGCATCGGCGTTGCCCTCGAATGCAGGAGGCGTTATGAGTACAGCCAAGTTCAAGGGGAAGTGGATACCCTGGCTTTTTATGCTGCCCACCCTGATCATCCTGGCGGTGTTTCTTTATTATCCGGTGATCCAGACCTTCAAATTATCCTTTTATCGGGTGGCTTTTTTGGGGCTCAAGACGAAGTTCGCGGGGCTGGACAATTATGTGGATTTGTTGCACGACAGCGGCTATCACCATACGGTATGGGTGACGCTGATCATTACCACGGCTGTTGTCATGATTGGCCTGGGCGTCTCCCTGGCGATTGCCATGTTGGCGAACCAGAAGATTCGAGGGGCGCAGGTCTATCGCTTCCTGCTCATCTGGCCTTTTGCTTTGTCCCCTGCGGTGGCGGGCGTGGTGTTTTTGTTCATGTTTTCACCCGGCTTTGGCGTGGTGAATTATCTCACCTCGCTGGTGGTTGGACATGAGCTGAACTGGCTAGGAGAGCCCAAACTGGCGATTGTGTTGGTGATTATGGCCAGCGTCTGGAAGAATTTGGGCTATAACATCGTTTTTTATCTGGCCGCATTGCAAAACCTGAACACCGAGGTGCTGGAAGCGGCCTCCATCGACGGCGCCAACGCCTGGCAGCGCTTCTGGCGGGTCACCTTTGCCCTGCTCTCGCCCATGACTTTCTTCCTGCTGATCACCAACATCACGTATTCTTTTTTCGACATTTTCGGCATGATCGATATTCTGACCAAAGGCGGGCCCCAGGACGCCACCAACGTCATGATTTACAATCTTTATCGAGATGCGTTTGAGTACTATAAAACCGGGCTGGCCTCGGCGCAATCGGTGATCCTCTTCCTGCTGGTGGTGGTGGTGACCTTGATCCAGTTCCGCACCAGCGGCCGACAGGTCCACTACGGAGGCTGATGATGAGACGAAAAACCCGAAATGAGCTCCTCACCCACATCGCTTTGATTTTCATTGTCCTGTTGGTGATGGCGCCTGTACTGTTCGCTCTGGCCAAATCCACCCAGACCCGGGCGGAGGTGTATCATTTCCCGCCCAAGCTGGGGTTTGGCTCGGCCGGGCTGTTCAATTATAAGGTGGCGTGGACCCAGTTCGATTTGGGGCTTTATATGAAAAATACGCTGATTGTGGCGGGCATCGTCATGTTTTTCAAGACGCTGTTTTCCATGTTGGCCGGGCTGGGCCTGGTCTATTACGATTTTCCGCTTAAGGAATGGGTGTTTTACTTCATTTTGTTCACGTTGATGATGCCCACGGAGATTATGATCGTGGCCCTGTTCAATGAAGTTTCGGATATGGCCAAAGCGGTGGGGCTGGAAAACAGTTACGCGGTGCTGACGGTGCCCTTCCTGGCCAGCGCTACGGGCGTCTTTCTGTTCCGACAGCATTTCTCAAGCATCCCCAGCGAACTGGCGGACGCGGCGCGGGTGGATGGCGCGGGCCCGGTGCGCTTTCTGTGGAGCATTCTCGTGCCGATCTCATGGAATACCATCGCCGCCCTGGCCTTGATTCAGTTCATCTACATGTGGAATCAGTACATCTGGCCCCTGGTCATCATCCGCGAAAACAAGATGCAGCTCATCCAGGTGGGGTTGCGGGGGCTGACCAACCAGCAGGATACGACCAACTGGGGCCTGGTTATGGCCGCGGCCATACTGGCTATGATCCCGCCCATGGTTATCTTCCTCCTCCTGCAGGAGCAGTTCACCAAGGGGTTTGCTCTGGGCCAAGAGAAGTAGTCGTCTGGCAGGTTTTTCGGGCCGCGGCCCGCCGATACGGATGAAAAAGGGAACGCGGATGACGCGGATGCTTCGCAACGCGGATTTACGCGGATCATTTTGGGGCTCACACCTCCGGGAGGTGGAGGCGCGCTGTCTAAGACCGACGAAGCAGGCCGCTGATCGAATGCTCGCAAGCCAAATCCGGCTCCGTCTCCACCTCCCGGAGGTGGAAACGGCTATTTACGAAGCAGGTATCATGAGCGTTTGCACGCCAATAATGACGAAAATGTG
>CAZDCN010000001.1:0-22341 GCA_964503945.1 uncultured Caldilineales bacterium | reverse complement strand
CTGCAGACGCAAGGTGATAGCGTCAGCTTCGGGCGCGCCGATCCAGATGGGCAGGTAGCGCTGTGAACCAACCTCTCGTAGCACAACGACCCGACTTTGCGTCATCAAACTGATCCGAACACTGTCGATATGGACTTCGATCATCGTTCCTCTCCTTGCTGAGAAGGGTTGCATCAGAATTATATGCCTCGAAGCGGGCATCCGTCAAGCGGCATGTCTGACGTTGGGAGTGTCTCGGGCATTGGTTGGGAGAGGAGCGTTTGGGTACCGAAATGAGTTTGAAAAGCCTTTGCCATGGCTGCATGAATGGCATATACTTGTTGTAACGTTTCCAAAGGACCTCTCATCCTTTATCTCATGAGACGTTTGCACCCACGCTCCCAAGGAGAACGAACATGACGAAACTGCAAGTGGGCGATATGGCCCCTGATTTCGAAGCTTTGACCGATGAGGGCAAAAAAGTCAGGCTCTCCGATTTTCGCGGTAAAAAGGTCATCCTCTACTTCTATCCCAAGGACAATACCAGCGGCTGCACCAAACAGGCCGTTGGATTTCGCGACCACTATAACGAGATCGTCGACAACAACGCGGTCGTGCTGGGCGTGAGCCCCGACAGCGTGGAAAGCCATGTCAAATTCAAGACGAAGTATGATTTGCCTTTCCACCTGTTGGTGGATCCCGATCATGAGATCGCGGAGTTATACGGCGTTTGGGGTGAGAAGAATATGTACGGGCGCAAGTATTTCGGCATCAAACGCAGCCATTTCGTCATCGATGAGGAAGGCAAGCTCATCGATGTGCGTTACAACGTGCGCCCGGCCAAGAGCGTGGAATACGCACTGAAGGCCATCCAGGGCGAGTAATTGTCCTACGACGCCGCGCTGGACGCCCTGCAAAGACAGTGGCGCGCCGCTGTTGTGCTCTATGCCCTGGGCCTGGCGGGCCTGGGGCTGTTTTTGCGCGTCCATCTCTCCCTGGCTCACACCCTGTTGTGGTTGGGACTGAGCGGCGTCATCGGATTTTATATTCTCAGCTATCTCTATATCCGCCTGCCCGAGAATATCCGCCCTGGTGAGCTGGAGCCGACGCCTTCTTTAGGCCCGGGCTCCGCTCTCTCTCTGCTGGGGGGCTGGTTCCTGGCGGTCATGGGCGGTTTTCTTGTTCTACCCCGGCCCGAAGGCGCGTGGGCCTGGCTGCCTGCATTGGCTTTTCTGGCCGCGCTGGTTGCGGATCTCTTCGATGGCTGGCTGGCGCGAAGGTCGGGAGTGGTCACCCGCCTGGGCGCAGATCTGGACATGACCCTGGATGGGCTGGGCGTGCTGCTGGCTTCAGCTCTGGCTGTGCGCTGGGGCCAATGGCCATTCTGGTTCATCATTGTGGGGCTGGCCCGCTATTTGTTCTTGTGGGGGCTTGCCTGGCGTCGACGGCATGGGCTTCCCACTCGCGCGCTGGAGGATAGCGTCACCCGGCGGTTGTTGGCAGGGATGCAGCGGGGCTTCTTGTTCGTAGCTCTTTGGCCGATCATGCCGGCGTGGTTGGCCACGGCGACTGGCCTGGCTTTTGTCCTTCCCTTTCTGGTCAATTTTACGTACGATTGGTTGGTGGCCAGCGCAGTCATCGATGACCGGGACCCTGATTTTCGAAAGGCGTTGCGTCGTTGGCAAGCCCTGGCCTATGGACCTGTTGCCCTGGCGGTGCGCTTGGCGGCCGCGCTTGCAGCGGCAATGACCTTGTGGCAGGCGTATGGGGATCAGCACGCGTTCGCCGCGGGGCTGGCGCGAGCGGCGGGCCTGGGCTCAGGAGCCGCCTGGGGTTTGCTGGCCGCCGGAGCGGTGTTGACATTGCTGTTACTGGCAGGGGTGATCCCGCGGCTGGCCGCGGCCTTGCTCTATGCGCCGATAAGTTTCATTCTGGCCTCGGGCGTTGGTTTCTGGCCCGGCCTGCTGGCCGTTTACGGGCTAACGGGGGTGATCCTGCTGGGAGGAGGGCCCTTGGTTTGGTGGCAGCCGGAAGACGCTTTCTTCACAAAACGTTTGGGAAGCAGCGAGTCATGACGCGGCGACGGGGCGCCACGCTGTTGGCGTGGATGGCGGGTCTGGTCTTGCTGGCCTGGGCTTTGAGGCAGGTCTCCTGGCCCGGCCTGTGGGCCATTCTGCGAGGCTTCCCGCCGGCAGGGCTGGCTCTGCTCACCCTGCTCAATGCGGCCATCCTTCTGGCTCTCACCGGACGCTGGCGCGTTTTCGTGCACACCTTGCCCCTGAGCATCTCCCTCTCCACCTTGTTTCAGGCCCGGTTGGCCGCATTTTCGTTGAGCTATTTCACGCCAGGACCTCAATTCGGCGGCGAGCCCTTGCAAGTCATCGCCCTGCATCAGCGCGGGGCGCCGGCCTCCGCGGCCACGGCCACCGTCGCCCTGGACAAGCTGGTGGAGCTGATCACTAACTTTGCGGTGCTGGCCCTGGGCGTAGTCGCCTTGTGGGGGGTGGGGTTGGGAGATCCATCCTCCCGCGTCGGGGTGAGCTTACTGGCTGTGGGGCTATTGGCCCTGCCCCTGCTCTATCTTGCCCTCCTGTGGCGGGGCCATTCCCCTTTCGCCGCACTGTTTCGCTGGATGGCCTCACAGCGTCGCGAGGGGCGGCTACGTCAGGTTCTGGGCATGTTGGCAGAGAGCGAAGCGCTGGCCGGAGAGCTGGCCCGCACCCGTCCGGACGTTTTCATGCGGGCGCTCCTCTGGGCCGGGCTGGCTTGGGGGCTGATGCTGGTTGAGTTTGGGTTCAGCGTTCGGTTTCTGGGGGCAACCCTTTCCCCCTTAGAGGTCCTGGCCGCGTTGGCCGGTGCTCGATTCGCCTTTCTCCTGCCCATTCCTGGGGGGTTGGGCGCACTGGCTTCCTCCCAGGCGCTCATTTTCAGCGCCCTGGGCTATGACCCCAACATCGCCCTGGCCCTCACCCTCTACATCCGGGCGCGGGACCTTCTCATGGGATTCACGGGCGCATTGCTGGCGGCGCGATTGCTGAGGTAGACGCCAGCAAGAAGCGCCCCACAAGCCCACGTTCCTCAATGGTTGTCAAACGCGTCCCAAATAATCCAATTGGTGGGCGATATAGACCAATTCCCCCGCTTCGATTTGAGCGTGACGCATCTTGGCCCAAGCCTCCACCTGCGCCCGGTCCAGGTCACGATGTCCGGCGAGCTCCTGATGCACCGTGTGGATGATGAAGTGCAGGAAATAGGCTTCATCGCCCGGATACCCCTCGCCGCGGGGGATCACGACCCAATCGGACGCGCCTGCAGCCAGCACCTCGGCCCCGGCCTCTCGCAGATGCCTGAACAGATGCCGTCCCGACCTGCTGTCACCCGAGGGCCGCCCATCAATCAGACGTTCATCCATTGACCGATGATACAACGCCATGAGGCGGCTTTCGAATGGTCCATCTTCCACGGGCTCGAAAATGGTTTCGCCATCGAAATTCAGGGTGAAGTAAACCAGCCCATCGGGGACCAGCGCGGCCAGGAGCGCCGGTAACGCGGTGGGGATGTCCACCAGGTCGAGGAAGGCGTGGGCGATGAGCATGTCCCACGCGCCTTGCTGTTCTGGGCGCTGAACATAGGCCAGCGCATCCTCTTGCACCAGGCTGATGGTCATCTGGCGGTCGGGCGTGTGCATGACAAAACCTGTCCGGGTGGCGAGCACATTGGCGCCCATGGCCTGAGCCCAGGCCCGAAGCCGCGTCCGGGCGTGGGCGATGTTCTCGGGGTGGATGTCGACGCCGGTGTAAAGGATATGGGGGTGCAGCCGCCATCGCCACAAGCGTTGAGCCATGGTGGCGATGCCCGCGCCCACCTCCAGCACTCGCAGCGGGCGATGGCGCAACGGCCCCACGGCCTGGGTCAGCGCTCTCCACACATCTTTGTTCAGCGCCCGGTCATCCACCGTGACCTTGGCGGCCAGATAGCGTTGAAAGTCATCGTAGGGAAGCATGCGTCATTTCCATGAGAAACGCCCGGATGCGCTTGCCTGAATCCTCCCAGGTGGGGTGTTCCAGCCATGCCCGGCGGGCCGCAATGCCCATGTGACTCATTTCTGGGCGGTGCTGATGCAGCCACAAAAGGCGCGTTGCCAGGGCTTCGGCGTCGCCAGGCGGGATGAGCAGACCCGTTTCGCCAGGACGAATGATCTCCCCGGCGCCGCCCGCTTCCGTCCCCACCGCGATGAGGCCGTAGCCCATGGCTTCGAGATAGACGATGCCGAAGCCCTCATGCTGTGAGGGCACGACCAACGCATGATGCGTGGCGTAAACTCGGCGCAGCGCGTCATCGGGGATGGCGCCCAGCCATCGGACGCGAGCATCCAGTCCCAAGCGAAGGGCTTGCTCCCGAACGCGGCGGCTGTACCGGGCGTCCGCCTGGGCGTCCCCCACCACGGTCAGGCGGGCCATATCCGGGGGAAGGTGCGCCAGCGCCTCCAGCAGGGTGTGCAGTCCCTTGCGGGGGATGAGATTGCCCACGAACAGCAGTCGTAGCGGGCCCGTCTCCCGGGCGCGGGCCTGAATGGCTTCGTCGCTCAGGGCCGGGAGCTGCGCTTCGCGGCCGGGATAGGCGATCACCGAGGGGCGATCTCCCTCTGCCAGGGCCTGGACCGAGGCGCGGGTGGCGCGGCTGTTGCAGATGAACCCATCCACCGAACGTAGATAACGGGCTTCCACCGCCCGGTAGAGGGGCAAGAGGGCGGGAGGATGGGCTTCCTCGCTGCGCAGGTGGTGCACCAACGACACAATGGGGAACCGGGCTTCCTGTTTCAGCCGTGGGTTCAGCCAAAAGAGGGAGGGATGATTGAGCTCGTCCTGGATGAGGATGTCCGGTCGGGCGCTGGCTATGGCGCGCGCCCGGTTCCCGTCGAGGTTTTGCAGGAGATGGCGAGGATAATTTCGCCAGGGGAGGGAGAAAAGGATGACCTCATCGCCCTGGCTGCGCAAAAACTCAACCAGCTTTCGGTCGTATAGGTACCCGCCCGACCGGGTCTCCAGGCTGCCGTAGATGACGAAACCAACGCGCATGGCTACTGACAGGGGCGCTCCAAGCGGTAGGACGCGGAAGCAATGTCGTTTTCCCAGATGTGAATGCGAACCGCGCAGATGTTGGCCGCGTTCAGACCGTCGGACAGTCGCTGGGCGAAGATGCGGCAGAAATGCTCGATGCTGGGGTTCAAGCCCGCAAATTCGGGCAGGTCGTTGAGGGTGCGGTCGCGATAGCGAGCCGTCAGGTCATCCAACAAAGCTTCGAAATGGACGATATCCACCAGATAGCCATGGCGATCCAGCTCGAAGCCCTCCAACGTGGCTTCTAGCTTGTAGAAATGGGAGTGCAGTTCGTTTTCGGCGCCCCAGTCGCCGCCGATGAGGTAATGCTGGGCGACAAAGGTCCGCTGAATAGAGAGCGTGTACATGATTAGGTTCCTCTTGGGACAAGTTGTCGGCTAGTTTTTGTGTGGGTATAATAGGCAAAGCGATCCATTTTTGGGAATGACATTCCCTTGTCCACTTTTCCGAATGCGCGTTTTGGATAACGCGAGGCTGCCATGAGCGCAAAATCTGAAATTTACGTCAGCATCGGTGATATGAAAAAGCGGCTTTCTGAGCTTACCAATCGGGTCGCGTTTGAGGGAGAACGCATCATCCTCACCTTTCGCGGGCGCCCCAAAGCAGTTGTGGTCAGTTTGGAAGATTATGATCAATTGAAACAATTGCAACAAGAGCGAGAGGAGAAGCTACGGGCGCTGGAAACGGTTCAAGCGCACCGCCGTGCGATTCTTGAACGACGTGAAGGGAAACCCATTGACATGGATATCGTGGAACTGATTCAGGAAATGCGTGAGGAACGGACTCGCGCCATTCTGGAAATCAGCGATGATCGTCCTTGATGCTGGCGTTGCTGTGTGGGCATTGGCGCCTGGCCCCATGGATACGACCTGGTTGTTTTCGAAGTGGGCGGAGACAACCTTGTGTGCGCCTGATATCTGGCTGCCAGAGGTCATCTCAGCAATTCGCGGGCTGGAATTTGTTGGGGATTTGACTAGAAGCGAGGCTGAGCAGGCAATTATGGATATTTTTTTGCTCGATGTGCAGACATTCCCAACGAATGAGGCTTTGGCGCTGGCGTCGTTGTCGTGGGCGCGGCGGTTACACCAGCGACGAGCATATGATGCCCTGTATGTGGCCCTGGCCGAGCGACTGGGAGGGGACTTTTGGTCGGCGGATAAACGGCTTGTGCAAGCCCTTCGGCAGATTGGCGTAACCTGGGTGCATTGGGTCGGTGAAGCGTTTTCGCCGTCAGGTTAGCTGTAGTCGAAAATGATTTGCAGGTGTTCGTCAGGGCGTTGGTCGAGCAGGGCGTAGGCCCGCGGGGCCTGGTCGAAGGGGATGCGATGGGTGATGAGGTCCGCGGGGTGAAGGCGGGCGAGCCAGTCCCAGGCGGTCTGCCAACGCCGGGCTTTGGTCCATCGTCCCGTCAGTTCGGGCGCCAGACTGCTCACTTGACTGCTGATGAGGCGGATGCGGTTGCGATGGAAGTCGCGGCCCAGGTTGAGGGTTACGGGCTTGGTCCCGTACCAGCTTCCGATGATGACCCGTCCTCCAAAGCCGGTGATATCGATGGCTTGTTGCAACGCCCGGGGCGCGCCCGAGAGTTCAAAGGCCACATCGGCCCGGCCCGAAGGATCATAGCGGCGCAGCCGTTGGGCCAACTGCGCGAGGATGGAGGGATCTCCGGGGTCCAGGCTGACATCTGCGCCCCAGGCCAGACTCATTTCCCTGCGCAGGGGGTAAGGGTCCAGGGTGAGGCGTTGGGCCAGGGGGAAGCGGGCCAGCAGCGCGGTGGTAAGCAGGCCCACGACGCCCTGCCCGAACACCACCGCCTGCTCTCCCACCAGAGGCGCGGCATCATGCAGGAAGTTGATGGCGGTCTCCATGTTGGGCAGAAAGACCGCGTCCTCTGGGGGAAGGTCATCGGGAAGGGGATGCAATGAGGCGGGCGTGGTCCAGAAAAGGCTTTCGTGGGGATGAAACGCGAACACCCGCCGACCGATCCATGCCCGGGCCTCTTTGCTGTTGCCATCCACCACTTCGCCCACCAGGCTATAGCCATATTTGAGGGGATAGCTCAGCGCGCCGGCCAGGTCCTCGATGGTGGCGTCTACGGCCATCCCCTCAGGCGCCTGGCCTCGATAGATGAGCATTTCCGTTCCCGCGCTGATGGCTGAGACCAGGCTGCGCACCAGCACCTGGCCCGGTTGACCCGCGGGCAGAGGCTCGGATCGGATTTCGATCTGTCCGGGAGCGGTGAAAAACAGGCTCTGGCGTTGCATAAGGAGCGCAGGTCAGGCGAAAAGATGCACGTATTTCAGGCCGGAACCGGTGTTGAAAAGCACGACCCTGTCATCGGGCTGAATCCAGCCATCGTTCAGGAGCTGGATGTGGGCGGCGAGAGTGGCCGCGCCTTCGGGCGCCGGAAATACGCCCGTGGTCGATCCCATGAGCCGGATGGCGTCCAGAATGGCCTCGTCGGGGACAGCGATGGCGATGCCCTGGCTTTCTCGTAATGCCTGGAGGATGAGGAAATCGCCAATGGCCGCGGGAACGCGCAGGCCCGCGGCGATGGTGGCGGCCTCTTCCCACATGGGCGCGTGATCCAGTCCTTGTTCAAAGGCCCGAACGATGGGCGCACAGCCCGCGCTCTGCACACTGACCATGCGGGGCCGCTCCGGTCCGATGAGCCCCATGCCTTCCATCTCGTCAAAGGCCTTCCACATGCCGATGAGGCCCGTGCCCCCGCCGGTGGGGTAGATGATGACATCGGGCAATTCCCAGCCAAATTGCTCGGCCAGTTCGTAACCCATGGTTTTCTTGCCTTCGATGCGATAGGGCTCCTTGAGGGTGCTGACGTCGAACCAGCCGAATTCCTCCACCGCCTCTCGCACTCGGGCCCCGGCGTCGGTGATGAGCCCTTCCACCAAAGTCACCTCCGCGCCCAGGGCGTCGCACTCCGCCCGAAAGGCCAGGGGCGCATCCGCGGGCATGTACACGTGCGCGGGCATGCCCGCCAGCGCCGCGTAGGCGCTCATGGCTCCGGCCGCGTTGCCCGCGCTGGGGATGGCCAGCTCCTCCACGCCCAGTTCCAGCGCCCGGCTTACGGCCATGGCCAGGCCACGGGCCTTGAAGCTCCCCGTGGGATTAAGGGATTCGTCCTTGATGTAAGTTTGGGGACAGCCAAGCTGCTCGCCCAGCCAGTCGGCCAGGAAGAGGGGCGTGCCGCCCTCCCCCAGGGAGAGCATAAAGCCGGGATCGCGCACGGGCAGCACTTCGCGATAGCGCCACAGGTTGGATTCGCGTTGGGCCAGCGCGTCGGGTGTGAGGGTTCGAGCCGCCCGGTCGAGATCATAGCGGGCCAGAAGCGGCTTGGCGCACCGGGGGCAAAGGTTATGGATTTCGTCGGGGTTGTATGTGGCCCCGCAGTTCGGGCATTCCAGGTGAGAGAGGGCGCTTTCGGGCATGGGCATTTCGATGGGTGAGATGAAAAATGTCGCTTGCAGGTTATTATCGTTGAAACCGTCATTACCCTCCAAAAAGGTTCAGGAGAGTAAAGGCTGCGCCTTGCAACAGCACATTGATGGCTACAAGGGAGGCGAAAAACACCGCGCCGACGATGAGGGGGAAGAAGATGCTGCGCCAGCCCTGCAGCTTGTGAGTTTGAACGCCTGCAATCCAGATCGCCACAATGGAAATGATCGTAGTGAGGAATTTTGCCACGTCTCCCACCGCGGGCAAGAAGGCCAAGATGCTGTATGCACGCGTGATGTAGGCGAAACCCACCGTGCGCAACGTGGCGGTGAATGTGCCCGCGCCGCCCAGAATGCGAGCTGCAATGAATACGAAAAATACGAGAATGAAAGCAGCGATGACTTCTGCCGCCATCTGCTGCAGATCATACACGCCTCGGGTGGTGAAACCGCCAAAAAGGACGCCCACAATCAGGAGGAGCAAGGCCGGGCCGGTCATGTAAGGATTGGCCGCCACGTCGCGATAGATCGCTACATCCAGCACCAGCGCCCGCAGCGCTTTCCCCACCCAGCCCCGGTCAAAGGAGAAGCCTTTGGTGAGGGTGGAAAGCGACCAAGGGTCCACTTGCGGGGCGCTGGGCTCTTTGGAATCCAGAGCAATGGGCGGAGGCGCTTCCTCGCGGTAACGGTTCAGGATGTGATAAACGTCCGTGGAATTCGTGGTGGCTGTCACCTCCAGGTTGGGGGGATGGAAGATGAAGGCGTCGGTCTGCTCGCCCCCCATGCCGCCATGGTTGCCGATGAGCTCCTCCATGGCCGCAACCGTGCCGTCCGGGAAGAGGGTGCTGTTAACGATGAGATCGCCGGCATGGGGAAAGTCTGCGATGCGACGCATCTGGGCCGCCCGTAAGTCGGGGTCTCCGAACATGGCCATGGGGTCTTCACCTGTGATCTCATCGGTGTGGAGATTGCGCGTGCCAGATTTGCCTAAGGCGACAGGTTCGCCCTTATCGTTGCACCCCACAATGATGCCGATGCCCTCATGCTGAACCATCTCATCCACCAGACCGGGGTAGGCTCTTTGGAGTTCAATGAGGGTAAGTTTGTGTGGGGCCAGGTGGAAGTACACCTGGGCGATATTGCCGCTGCCGCATACAGTGATGTCGGTTCCCTTGGAGATGGACGCTGTGTCTTCGTCGGGCAATGATTTTGTCTTACCCTCGATCATGTTTTTAGCTCTCTCAACAATTTTCCTGCCTACGACGCCCCCCTTGCCATGCTCCTTCACATTTTCTAGCTCGCCAGCAGCGGCGGTCAGCGAAAGGCTCCCTTCATCCCCGCCCAAAGAGGCATGCACTTGGATCTGGTCAGAAATCAGGGACTCGATATATTCTTTCAGGTCCTTGCCATAGCGTTGTTTGAAAGTGAAGCCGAAGGATTGACCGTGATCGGAGAGGATCACCAGATTATAGGGACGGGGAGCTTTACGCTCAATCAGGTCCAGCATGGTGTTGATGACTTTGTCGTAGTGGCTCAATACATTGAATGCGTATTGGCTCCACGGGCCCGAATGGTGCGCCACTTCGTCATAACCGGGCCAGGTGACATAAATGGAAGGCGCTCCCCGGATGATCTCCAGCGCCGTGAGATGACCGGAGATGTCGCGCATGAACACGGTTGTCGCCGCCCGGATGAAGGGGTATCCTCCGTGCAGTCGGTTCAGCCGAGGCTGCACATCTCGAATCACGTCGATGGCGTATTGCCAGACTTCCACCAGGGCTTCCCATAAAAACAGAACGACAACGCGGATGAGGAAATAGGGATTTAGGAGGAGCAACGAGATGTCGCGCGCTCGTGAAGCCCGCTCCTCTGCATCGGCAGCTTGAAGGTCCGCCAGGGTGAGAAGAGAGTGTTTGGCGTCACCATTCATCATATTGTTGATGCTGGAGCCTCCCCGCATCAGCCCGTGTCCATGGGCGTAGCGGGCGTTGATCTCGGCCGCATCGTGACCAGAAACATACAGTTTTTGCTTGTCTTTGTCATACCAGCGAAACGCGGGGATGTCGTAATTGTCGCCGAACATGATCCCGGCCTGACAGGCCGAAGTTTGGGAAGGGAGGCCGCAATCGACATGGGAAAGTGCATACCCGTGGACATCCATCAGTCGTTTCAATGTGGGAAGCATGCCTTTCTCGAGGGCGTGTTTGAGATGCCAGTAGCTGAGCCCGTCGATTTCCATCATGAGCAGCCCGGGTTTGGAGAAGTCTTCATCCTCATAGCGGCTGCGACCGGCCAGACGCTCCACCACGCCCTGATAAAATGAATCTTCGTCATCCACGGTGATGATGGTGGTGATGATGGTGTTGATCGCGCCCAAAAGGAGGCCGCCAAGGAACGCCGCCCAGAAGCCATCCACCGTAAAACCCTGGATCAGTGATCCGGAAATCCAAAGCGTGATGGCGTTGACGAAAAATCCCACAATAAAGACGACAATGAAGCCCAACGGGATGGAGAGCATGAGGATGATGGGACGCACCAGAAAGTTAACAATCCCCAACACCAGTGCGGCAGCCGCGGCCACGGCGAACCTGGAGGCGTCGCCCACGCTGGCGATGGTGATGCCACTCACCATCGACGCGGTAAAAAATAGAGAGATCGTATCGATGGCCCACACAAGCAACAGGCGCAAGACCACTTTGATGAAGGATTTGAATGCATTCATATTGAATGTCCTTTTCGAAAAAAGCAAGCAATCCAAAAAGAAAACATGGATGGCGACGAAGCCGGGCCGAGTTCTTCTTTTCCACATTCTAGTTCATCTCAACGGAAATGCCGAATTTATGGAAAAAGGCGTAACTGCTCACCTCTGCGTTCATCCTGTTGAAACAACCGTGACGCGGAGGGCGTGATATCGTCAAACGTCATGCGTCAAACGTCACATTCTGCAAAAAACGGTGCAAATCATGACGGTTGACAGCCTGACCTGAGCGCAGTCGAAGGGTTTTACGCTTGACGCCTGATCATCAAACGAGACCTGTTTCAAAGCAAAATGACTCATCAATCAGCATGCCTTAGCAGTTACAAAAGGGCTTTGAACTAAGGGCAGGCTATGAAGGTGACAAAGATGCCAAGTTTTCCATTCCCAATAGCTCTTAGCTTGATGAACTTGGACGCTTAACATTCCCTTAACACGGACTTGACAGGCGCTTAACCACGGGCGGAATGAAATGAGGTAGGATGAGATTACGAAAATAAAGACGACCATTCCCATTCGCATGAAGGAGATTAATCCATGAACCAGAAAACCGCCCTTTACATCGCCTTAGGACTGACCACCTTCATCTTAGTGGCCGTGGGCTCCGTGGCCCTGGCCTGGCCGACGTTACAGAAATCTTCTCCGCCTGCGCCACAACCCGTCATTCAGGAAATCCCCATTCAGTCTGAGCAAGCCCAAACCCTGGCCGGACCGGTATCCTCCCAGCCCGCCAATGCCGTCAACGAGGATGTACAGGCCCTGATGGCCACGGTTGAGGCCCGAGACGCAGCTTATCAGGCCCAGATCGAGCAGGCCAACCAGCAATTGAAAGAGGCTTACCGGCAGTTGCAAGAGCTGCAAGCCCTGAATCAGGAGCTGATGCAGCGGGAACAGATCTACCAACAGCGCTTGCAGGAAAGCGCTCAGATTATCGAAACTATGGCCACCTCCCAATCATCCGTTACCGCGAATGCGTCTTACCAGGGCGAAGGTGACCACGATGACTATGAGGAGCAGCACGGAGATGACGACCGTTACGAAAAGGAAGGATACGATGACGACCATGACAATACACGGAAAGCGTACAACGACTACGAAGAAGATGACGACTAAACCCTCTGGCCGCGGGCGACGCAAGCCAGCCAAACCGGTCGGAGCGCGGGCGCTGCTGCTCACCCTGGCTCTGGGGGGCGCATTGGGCAGCTGGGCAGGCCTGGCCATCTCGGCCGCCCGGCAGGAAGGAAGCGATCCGGCATCTGTTTCTCAGCCCGATCCTGCACTCGAATCCGTTGTCATCGTTGACGCCGCCGTTCCCGACACGCTCCTTTTGCAGCTTCCGCCCATTCCCACAGTACAGCCTCCGCCCGCGACTCTGAACGCCACGACCGCCATCACCAGCCAGACAGCACCGGCGCCCGTCTCTCTCGCCCCTATCCCCGCCGTACCCCAACCGGTCATCCAGCACCCCGTCACCCGCTCTCGTTCCAGCCGCTAACCCGCGATGCCCAACCCGACCACACACGCGCACGCCTTCCAGGCCATGAATTGCCAGATGGCAGCCTGGGTCTGCACCGATGACGAGGCGGGGGCGCAGCAGGCCCTGCTGGAGGTGCAGCGCTGGATGGAGCAAGTGGAACGGGAGCTCAGCCGCTTCCGGCCCGATAGCGACCTCTGCCGCCTCAACGCCGCGGCCGGGCAACCCTATCGGGCCGGGGAGCTGCTGTGGCAGGCGACGATCGCAGCCATGGACGCGGCCCGAGCCACCGACGGCGTCTTCGATCCCACCATCGGTCGGGCATTGATCCAGGCCGGGTATGACCGTTCGTTCGAACGTCTTAATCAGCCCTCCTCTCCATCCGCTTCACCTTCTCTTCTCCTTGATGATGCCAATTTGGGGTCTGGCTGGCAAGCGGTGCGGCTGGACCCCGACCAACGCACCATCACCCTGCCGCCCGGCGTCCTGCTCGACTTGGGGGGCGTCGCCAAGGGATGGGCCGCAGACCGGGCGCTGGATATCTTGCGCCCCCTGGGCCCGGCCCTGGTGGATGCGGGCGGCGATCTGGCCGTCGGCGATTCACCACCTGGCGAGCCCGGCTGGCCCATCGCCATCGCGGATCCCCTCTCGCCTGAAGATGATCTGGTCTTGCTGGCGCTTTCCAATGCTGGCCTGGCCACCTCGGGCACGGACCATCGCCGCTGGCGCCATCGCGGCCAACAACAACATCACCTCATCGATCCTGCCAGCGGACAGCCCGCCCGCACCGACATCCTCGCCGCCGCCGTCATCGCCCCCACCGCGGCCGAAGCCGACGCCCTGGCCCTGACGCTGGTCGTTCGGGGTCTGGACGCGGCAGACCGCTGGCTTCTCCAACATCCTCACACTCCCACCCTGCTGGCGCTTAATGATGGACGCACATACCAAAACCCGGCCTTCGCCCGTCACGCCCGGGCCTACTTTCCAACCTACGCCTGAACCCGAATATGAATCCGCGGTCCCTTGGCAGACTGCACTGGCTTTCTTCCTGGCTGCATCGCTGGGCGCAGTTCTCGCCCTGTTGCTGCTGCCTCACATCCTGCCTGCGCTCTTCTCCGACATCGTCGCGCAAAAAGCCTTCTGGCATCTGGCTCGCTCCTCGGGCGTGGTCGCCTATCTGCTGCTGGGGCTCAGCGCCGCGCTGGGGCTGCTCATCACCAACCGGCTGGCCCGGGTCTGGCCCGGCGGCCCTACTGCTTTCGATCTCCATCAGTTCGTCAGTCTGATGGCCCTGGCCTTCACAGCGTTTCATGCGCTCATCCTTCTGGGAGATGATTACATCGGCTATACCCTGGCCCAGATTCTCATCCCTTTTGCGGCCACCGGTTACAAACCCGTGGCTACGGGCCTGGGGCAGATCGCCTTCTATTTGGCGCTCATTGTCAGCTTTAGCTTCTATATTCGCAGCCGAATTGGGCGTCGGGCATGGCGCATCATCCACTATGCCAGCTTTCTCATCTTCATCCTCATCACCCTGCACAGCCTCATTGCCGGGACTGACACATCCACCCTGTGGCCTTTGTATCTTGTCAGCTTTGGCAGTATCCTATTCCTGACTCTCTATCGCATGCTCATCACCCACACATCCAAAACCGCCACGCCACGAAAAAGGAAGGCAGCATGACCCGCAAAACCTGGATAATCATCGTCATCGTCGCAGTTATTTTCCTCCTTTCCGCCGCGTTCACCTTCGCCATGGGCGGGCCTACGAATCCGCCCGTCGAGCGTCAGGTGAACTGGGATTCGCCGCAGACCCAGGAGCTCTTCGCCCGGGCCTGCGCGGATTGCCACAGCAACGAGACCAAGTGGCCCTGGTACTCGAAAATCCCGCCGATCTCCCTGCTGATCATCGATCACGTTAATGAAGGCCGGGAGAAGTTCAACATTTCCGCTTTGGATATGGGCGAGGCCGATGACGCGGCCGAACAAGTCATCGAAGGCAAGATGCCCCTCAAATCTTACACGCTGATGCATCCCTCGGCCCGGCTGACTGACGCCGAACGTCAGGCCCTGGCCGATGGTCTGCAAAAGACCTTTGGCGGCGAAGGCGGCGAGTATGAAAAGGACGACGACGATTAAGCTAATGGAACGCCATGCCCGAATCGACCATCCTTCTCATCGAAGATGACCCTATGATTGCGGAACCCTTGCTCTTCGGCCTGGAGAGCGAGGGGTTTCGCGCGCTTCACGCGGCCACAGGCCCGGATGGCCTGCGTTTGGCCCGGGAGGCCGCGCCCGACCTCATCCTGCTGGATGTGATGCTGCCGGGGATGGATGGCTTTCAGGTGCTGCGCAAGATCCGCCAGGAATCGACCGTGCCGGTGCTCATGCTCACCGCCCGGGAGCAGGAGATGGATCGGGTGATGGGGCTGGAGAGCGGCGCGGATGACTACATTGTCAAGCCCTTTAGCTTTCGCGAGCTGCTGGCCCGGGTGCGGGCCAACTTGCGACGGGCGGCCATGAGCCAGACCGCTCCCGCTGAACCCGAACAAATCATCATTGGGCCCATCCGTCTGGATCGGGCCGCGCACCTCGTGCGCCGCCACGGCGAGGTCGTCGACCTGACGGAAAAGGAATTCGCCTTGCTGGAGGCCCTGATGACGCGAGCGGGCCAAGCAGTCCACCGACATCAACTGTTGGACCTGGTGTGGGGCGAAGGTTGGATCGGCAGCCCTCGCACCCTGGATGTGCATATCCGCTGGCTGCGGGAGAAGCTGGAAGAGACCCCCTCCACACCTCAACTCATCCACACCGTGCGCGGCTACGGCTATCGTTTCGCCGCGCCCGAGGAGCTGCACGACCACGCATGAATTTTTTACGACGCCTGGACCCCCGGCGCAGTCTCACTATCCGCATCATCCTCGTCAACCTGACCCTGGTGCTGCTGGCGCTGGGCAGTCTGGCCCTGTGGACGGGGCTCCGTCTCCAAAAAAGCATCATCGAAGAGGTGGAAGCGGAGCTTGAGGTGCGCTCACTCATCGTGGCCAATGGCCTGAGGGAGCCCATTCAACAGCAATTGGCCTATGAGGAGGCATATTACGAGCGGAAGGGCGAGGATCATGAGGGAGAAGATGATGACGAAGAAGAGGATGATCACGAGGTCGTCTTTGCCCCGATTGGCGACCGGGATTTCAAGGCAATTGTAGACAGTTACGCCCAGGAGATGAACGCCCGAGTGACGATTCTTGACCCGGACCTGGTGGTGCGCTATTCCTCGGATTCCCGCGTGCCCCTTCATGTGGAGGATGTTCATCCTGAGATCGTGGCCGCATTCCAACAAAGGGACGATCACGATATCCGCCATGATAAGTGGACTGGGGAAGATCGCCTGTTTGTGGCCGCGCCCATTTTGGGCAAGGGTGAGGTGCTGGGGCTGGTGCAGCTTTCTGCACCGATGGATGCGATCATGGATCGGGTTCGAGCCATGTGGCTGACTTTGTTCACGGCTACGGGCGTCCTCACCATCCTTTTTCTGCTGGCGTCCATCTTCTTGGGTGAACAGATCACCCGGCCGCTGCACCGGCTGACCGCGGCCGCGCATCGTCTGGCCAGCGGAGATTTGAGCACCAGGCTGGAGATGGACCGACAAGATGAGTTAGGCGAGCTGGCCGCGGCTTTCGATCACATGGCTGGCGAGATCAGTCAGTTGCTGGCCCGAGAGCGGGCGTTTGTAGCCAATGCCTCCCACGAGCTGCGCAGTCCGGTCACCGCCATCCAGTTGCGGGCGGAGTTGCTGGAGATGGCCGCGGCTGATGACGCCCGCCGGGAGCGCTACATCCGCGAAATCCGCCAGGAGTCAGAGAACCTGGGGCAGTTGCTGGAACAATTGCTGGACCTGGATCGGGCGCAATCCGCGGTAGCGCGTGAAGCCGAACCGATAGACATCGCATCCTGCTTGCGCAAGATGGTCGATGTGATGGGGCCGCTGGCCCGGCAGGCGAAGCTTTCTCTCACCGCCGCTATCCCCGAGAGCCTGCCTCCGGTGCGCATCGACCCGCAGGATTGCGAGATGGTCTTCCGTAACTTGCTGGACAACGCCATCAAATACACGCCCGCGGGGGGCTCGGTGCATTTGGCGGCCGAGGGCGATGCCGATTGGGTTGAAGTCGTTGTTTGGGATACGGGCATCGGCGTGCCCCAGCAGGACCTGCCCCGCATCTTCGATCGGTTCTACCGGGTGGATAAGGCCCGGGATCGCACGGGCAGCGGCCTGGGCCTGGCGCTGGTGAAGGATATTGTGGAGAAATCGGGCGGTCACGTCCAGGCGCAATCTACAGAAGGCCAGGGGTTGTCCGTGACGGTGCGCCTTCCCAGGGCGTGAGTGGTCATGCTGGCCTGACAGGTTCTCTGGCGTTTGTAACTGCTTATGTAGGCCGATTTTAGCCATGTAGACACGGAGCACAACGAAGCATCGAAGGTTCACTCCAGCGACTATTCAGACGCTACGGGCAGGGTGAAGCCAAACTCGCTCCCCTGGCCTAGTCCCTCGCTCTTCGCCCAGATGCGGCCGCCGTGGGCCTCGATAATGTGTTTGGAAATGGTGAGTCCGATGCCGCTGCCTCCGCTGGCCCGGGCTCGCGACTTATCTACACGATAGAATCGCTCGAAAATATGGGGCAGGTCTTTTGCGGGGATGCCCCGGCCCGTGTCCTTGATGACAAATTGAATGGCGTTCTCTACCTGCCGCACGACCACCCACACCTGTCCTTCGGACGGCGTGTATTGCAACGCGTTGCCCAGGATGTTGACTAGCACCTGAGTGATGCGGGCCGGGTCAACGTAAATATCGGGGAGGTTTGGGGCGATGTTTACGTGCAGGGCCACTCCTTTGTCGTGAAATTGCA
Organism: uncultured Caldilineales bacterium; assembly: GCA_964503945.1. Lineage (GTDB taxonomy): Bacteria > Chloroflexota > Anaerolineae > J102 > J102 > M2005. The sequence goes on along the minus strand of CAZDCN010000001.1, from coordinate 4,654 downwards.
GAACCAGCTTATCCACAACACTAGAAACCAGGTCTGCAGGGTGAATCCTTTCCGGGAACATGGCCATCTCGCCCGCCTCCGCCCGAGAAAGCTCCTGCAGGTCCTGAACCAGTCGTTGCAAACGCAGCACCTCATTGTTCATGGTTTGGAATGTGGAGGGCTCTGGCGAAAGAACGCCGTCGGTAAGGGCTTCCAGCATGGTGCGCAAGTTTGTTAGAGGCGTGCGCAATTCATGGGCCACATCCGCGATGAGATTGAGGCGACGCTGTTCGGTCAACTCCAGCTCCTCAGCCATCTGATTGAAACTCTCGGCCAGGGCTCCCAGCTCATCCTCACTAACCACAGCCACTCGGCGATTGAAGTGACCCGCTGCGATCTCGCGGCTTGCGCGCATCATGTTGCGGATAGGCTGCACGATGCGCTGTGAGGTGAACAGACTTACGGCAATGGCGGCGATAAGGGAGACAATCACCGCGGTGGTGGTGATCTCATTGACGGCCCGGATGAAGTTGATGCGCAGGTCCTCGGCCAGCCCCGGATCCGTGCCCAAATGCGCTTCCATGCGTTCGATATGGCGTTGGATAGCCGCGGGCGTCTGGATTTGCACCGCGCCCGTCATCACCACCACACCCACCAGGATGACGATAAGATAGGATAAAAAGAGTTTGGCCCTGAGGCTGCGCTTGAAAACGCCCCACATGTTGCTCATCCCACACCATCCTCAAACCGATAGCCCACCCCGCGCACGGTGGCGATGCGTCTGCCCGCTCCTCCGGCGGCGTCAAGTTTTTTGCGCAGACGTCCAATGTGGACATCCACGACCCGGTCGTCACCGTAATAGTCGTATCCCCACACCTGCTCGATGAGCTGTTCCCGGCTGAGCACGCGGCCATGATGTCGGGCCAGGGCAAGAAGGAGATCGAATTCGATGGGCGTCAGTTCGATGGGCCGACCCGCCACCTGCACCTTTCGGGCCGCGGGATCGATGCGAATGTCATCGAAGATCATGGGCGCTTCCTCGGCGCTGGCGCCGCCGCCCCGGCGTAACATGGCTTCGACGCGAGCCACCAGCTCCCGCGGGCTGAAGGGTTTGGTGAGGTAATCATCCGCGCCCATTTTTAGCCCCAGAATTTTGTCCATTTCCTCGGTTCGGGCGGAAAGCATCAACACCCAGGCGTTGGACTCCTGCCGCAGACGACGCAGCACCTCCAAACCGTCCACCTCGGGCAACATGATATCGAGGATGATGAGATCGGGCTTGAATGCGCGAATAGCCTGAAGCGCGACGGCTCCATCGTCGGCGGTGTAAACGGTGTAGCCTTCTTTTTCAAGATAGGCCCGCACGGTTTCGCGTACGGGCGCTTCGTCATCAACAACGAGAATCGTCGCGTTTTTTTGCATAAGCGCCTCTCAGGAAAGATGTGACAATTTGTTGTTTCTCATCATACAGCAAAGCCAACGGCGTGGCAAACAAGGATTTCTGCGATGTCATAAAATTGTCATAAAGGCTTCAATGTCTCGACACAAAGAAACGTTACACTATGAATGAATCGGATGACCGTCCGGTTCCTTCAAACCTGTTCGACCATTCAAACGCCATCCTCAAATACCAAAATGGAGGTAACTACTATGATGGGTTTCGGCTTCGGCTTTCCATTCATGTTGTTTTTCTGGATTCTGATCATCGGCCTTGGCATCTGGGCCGTTGTCCAACTATCGTCTCGTTTCAACAGTCACCCGTCCCACAATCAGGACGCGACCATGATGTCCCGGCAGGACGCAGCGCTTGAAGTGCTGAAACAGCGCTATGCCCGTGGCGAAATCACCAAGAGTGAGTATGAGGCGATGCGTCAAGACCTGCTGGCCTGACACACGCCTCCAATCCTCAACTCCCACCACACTTTCACGAGGAGGCAGGTATGATGTACGATTTCTTCTGCAACGGCTACGGATTCGCAGGCGGCATGTGGTTCATGTGGATTTTCTGGCTGCTTCTGTTTGGACTCATCATCGGCCTGGCGGTCTGGGCCGTGAACAAACTCAGCCGGCCCTCTGGCCCCAGCGTTCAGACAGCAGCTCCTGGCGGCTCGGGCGCTCTGGCCATACTCAAAGAACGCTACGCCCGCGGCGAAATTACCCGTGAAGAATTCGAGAGTATGCGAAAAGACATCCTCAAGTGACCTCGCTTCTCACACTCTGCGAGGGTTTCATACGCACATGAGACCAGGTTCCTGTAAGACGCCTGGTCTTTTTGCGTTTGGGCGCCAATTCCTGGACTTTCTGGATTTCCCTTCATCCTGGTGTCTTACTGTTGGACTGGGCTTCATCCGATGATAAAATATCAGCTATGGCCCGAAAATTATTACTTTCCCTTCCCCTGCTCCTTCTCCTGCTCCCTCTGCTTGCCGCCTGCGGCAAGTCAGAGCCTGTGCCCACCATCGCTCCCGAAGTGATCATCACCCCGACCACAGGTGGAGCGCCCACGCCCGCCGAGCCCACGTCCACGCCTGTTCCCGGCCCGGGCGGCCAGCCCGCCACCGGCGAAGACGCGTGGGAGCGCATCCAACAGCGGGGTAGCATGAGGGTGGGCGTGTCGGCCGATTATCCACCCTTCGAGTATTATACCGATGACTTCAAGATCGATGGTTTCGATATCGCATTGATCAAGGAAGTAGCCAATCGGTTGGGGGTGAATGTGGAAATCGTGGATATTGCCTTTGATGGGTTGGGCGACGCCCTGGCTCTGAACCAGATCGACGTCGCCATTGCGGCCATTTCCATCACACCCCAACGGGAGGAAGTTTTTGATTTCAGTCAGGTGTATTTCGTCTCCGAGGATGCCATCGTGGCTTTGCCAGGTGCAAATCTGCCACCCATCCATCAGGTGCAGGACCTGGCGGCCCTGCGCGTGGGCGTGCAGAAAGGCTCGGTCTTTCAAGATTGGCTGGAAGACCAGCTCGTGAAGACGGGCCTCATGCCCGAGACAAATTTGTTCATCTACGGCGACGTGAAGCGGGCTGTTCCCGATCTGGAGACGGGACGGGTGGATGTGTTAATTATGGACAAGCCCGTGGCCGAACTGGCGACGAAGGAAAAGGGTCTGCAGATCGTGGCGTCGGGCCTTCATCGGGAATTGTACGGCATCGCCATGGCCAAGGGCCAGGAAGCCTTGCGCACGAACATCAATCAGGCCCTCAGCGAGATGCTGCGCACCCGCGTTGTCGATGATCTGGCCAAGCAGTATCTCAATCTGGATCAGGGAGACATCGCGCCGATTCCTACGCCTACGCCGTTGCCTCCTCAGCCTTTGCCTACGCCCACGCCGCCTCAAGGCTGCTATGATGGTCTGGCCTATGTGGAAGACCTGAACTACGATGACCAGGACATGACCAATCCCCCCGTGCTCAATCCGGGCGAGACCTTCCGCAAGGGCTGGCGGGTGAAGAACACCGGAACCTGCACCTGGGATAGCAGCTACGTGCTGAACTTCGTTTTCGGCAATGTGGAAGGCGCGCGTATGGGCGGTCAGCCCACGGCTGTGCAAGGGACGGTCGCTCCTGGGCAGACCTACGACATCTATGTGGACCTGGTGGCTCCGGTGAGGCCGGGCGTGTATCAAGGCTTTTGGCAGATGTATGATGGAACGGGCCAGGCCTTTGGTCAGCGCGTCTATGTCGGCATTCAGGTCCCGGCTCAGCCTACGCCCACTCCCTTCCCCACGGCCACGCCCTCAGCCCAGGTGAATTTCTGGACCGACAACTCCGCCATCAGCCAGGGCCAATGCACCGTCAATCACTGGCGCACGCAAAGCGTCCAGGAGGTCTACTACTATCGCGACGGTCAGAACTGGCAGGATCACGGCGTCGCGGGTGATGGAGATGTGCAGGAATGTCCGCCTCAATCCACCAACTACTACCTGCGCGTCGTGCATCAGGATGGCTCGGTGGAGCAACGGGCCATCTCCATCCATGTGACCCCTGCGGTGGGAGCGCCCGCTATCAATTACTTCACGGTGAATCCGCCGGGCCAGATCAGTGTGGGGCAATGCGTGAACCTGGGTTGGGAAGTGTTGGGCAGCGTCACCCATGTGAACATCACCAGCAACGAGCGGATGCTTTGGCAGGGCGCTCCCTTCCGCGGCTCCCTGCAGGATTGTCCCGCCAGCCCAGGCCAGTATAATTATCAAATCGAAGCGCAAGGCCCGGGCGGCGTTAGTCGCGCCAATCATCTGACAATCGTGGTTTCCGAACCCCTGCCTACGCCCACGCCTCCCCCCGCGTCACAACCCATCATCTACTCCTTCTCAGTCCTACCAACGAACATTGCTGCGGGCATGTGCGTCACCATCGGTTGGCAGACAGGCGGCTCCACCAGTTACGTCCAGGTTGTGCGCAACAATCAGGTGATTCTGGATGGCATGCCCCTGGCCGGAACCCAGCAGGATTGCTATCTCCAGGCTGGGCAATATGTGTATGAGCTCCGGGCCAGCGACGCCTTCGGTCACACAGCCACGGCCGCGATCAACGTTCAGGTGGATTGATCTGTCCGCTGTCTTCGGCGGATGACTTTTCCTGCAAAAACGCGGCGACTGCGTTCCGCACCGCGTCGCCATCGTGCAGGGTCAGCGCACGGCGGGCCAGGGGCTGACATTCGG